>CAYYHN010000216.1:0-712 GCA_964471245.1 uncultured Rhodothermaceae bacterium
CGACTTGAAGCGTGCGCCGCCAATCCTGCGGAGCGTACGCGTTGACGAGGATGGTCAGGGGGACAGTGCTCATGCCATCGCCCCCCGAAGTGCGCGCAAATCGGCACCTCCCATTTCGACCCATGTGCACACGGCGTTTAGGCGACTCTCGATGCGCGGATCGAACTGTTCCGCCAGCTCGGAGGGTGACGCAAAGTTGCTGGTGATGAACGTCAGCAGGCCATGCTCGTAGCGGTAAGCCAGCAGCTCGAACAGTATGCGGCGCTTGTCCTCTGTCTCTTGGTATTGACCGCGTTCCCGGAACGGGTCGCCCAAGTCATCCAGCACCAGAATGCGGGTGCGCTTGGCTGCGAGTAGCCGTATACCTGACTTGTCGGAGCCATAGTGGTCTTGGATGTCGCGCACCATGTCTGCGTACTTGATCCACAGCGAGACGTAGCCTTGTGTCCAGTACAGTTCGCGCAAGATCCAAGCACACACACCCGACTTGCCTACCCCATTGGGGCCGTAGAGGGCAAGGCCTCGAATAAACTGATCTCCCGGCTTCGACAGCTGGGCAAGCAGTTTGTAGGCAGCGCGAATAGCATCCTGCTTGGCTTGATCTTCCCTGCCGATCTCGGTGGTCGCTGTGTGAGTAACGAATAGTAGTTCGATTGGAATTCCTGCGTTGGTCCAGAGTTTGTTTACAGATGTTGGCGTTCGCCTGCAGCGC
>CAYYHN010000216.1:722-7016 GCA_964471245.1 uncultured Rhodothermaceae bacterium
TGAGATTCGCCTAGCCAAGTGGCAGCTTGGATGCCTTGATCGCCGCAGGTCTCACACGCAACGTCCTCGGGCGGGTCATCGACGTGCACCGCGCCGCCGGGAGCCGCGGCCCGAAGAGGCAGTAGAGCGGCGAGCGGATTGGTTTGATGGGTTCGGGTCATCGTACAGTTTGCGTTTACGGTCGCGGAAATCGGCGAGAAGCTTGGTGGGCTGTTTGTGGTTTCGGGAAGGAGAGTTGCGCCACTCGGTACACACGTCCTCCCAGAGTCCGAGTAGCACCGGGTCGTCACCGACAAATCCTTTCATTGCGATGATGCTGTGAGGAGTCGGGCGGTGATGGCAGATGCGCCAATAAATCACTGCAGCAGGACCATCACGTTCATTCGAAACATGAGCGGACGCATCAGCAATCTCCTCCTCGCGCGTATGCTCTCTCTCTAAAGGGATGAGGGATGAGGGATGTATAGTATGTTGGCCTCCTTGGTGGCCTCTTGAGTGGCTCCTCAAGTTGTCTTCGGGTGGCCTCCTTGGTGGCTCCACTTTTGCCGTTTCTGGCTCAGAATCGCCGTTTTCTGGCCTCCTCGGTGGCCTCCTCTCATTGTCCAAAGTGGCCTCCTTGGTGGCCTCCTGACTGGCTCCCTCTGAAAAGTGGCCTCCTTCGTGGCTCCTTTCTGGCCTCCTCGGTGGCTCCCTATTCTGCGAAACTGCATCAGAATCGCCGTTTTCTGGCCTCCTTGGTGGCTCCTCAGTGGCCTCCTCAGTGGCCTCTCTTTCGAATGGGGGTTCAGGCGGGTCGGTTGGGCCTGCTGGTATGTGGGTTTCTGAAGCTTCATCATCGTCGTCGCCATTACCCCATCTTTGGCGTGCCCATGCCTTCCAATCGGCAGGCAATTTCTGAGCAAGTGGGCTGTCCATTTGGCGTCCGTGACTCACGCACCATCCCGTTACATCCTGCCATAAATGCGGCCAGTGGGTGCCTGTTTTCTTTCGTGACCACCCCCAAATCTTCGCGTAACTCCGCTGGCTTTTCAGCCCCTTCGGGCTGTCCAGATCGAGCAGCATAGAGACCTTCGCTTCGCTTGCTGAGTAGGGGCCTTCAGGCCGGTCGACAAGCATGTTCAGCAGTGGCCCACGGGGTATGGGGTAAAGGAAATCCGACATCCACATCCAACACGGTCTAAGCAGCTTGCAGGGTAAAGTGATTGCTCATCAGCACCTGAGCGTTGCGGTCGAATGCGCCGCGCAGTGTGCTGATATCGTCCTGTCCGAACCCAGCTGCAGAAGCGGTGTCGACGTACTCGGTCAGGATCGCATCGAGCATGCTTTGGGCGGCTTCACGCGTGTCTGCATCGCTCACGACATGCACCTCGGCCAGCATCTGCTCGATAAGCTCTGGAAGCGCCTGTGTGGGAGCTGTGGCGTCGATGGGCACTTCGGTGGGCTCAGGAAGCGCACGCGTCATTGGGGGCGCTAGAAAGCCCTTGGGCGCTTCGTCGTCGGCGCTGTATGCGAGAGCGGTGTTATACTTCTCGCTGGAGAGTGGCACCCATTTCGAGAGGCGACGCCAAGCCGTCTTCTTGGCCATCTCGCTCCAGTGGTCTTTCCAAGGCCCTTTCTTCCCAGCCTTGCTAATGGCCCTAACTTTCTCGACCTCGTCTTTGGACATGACGACCGCTTGCTGGGCCCCGTCCTTAAATTCAACGAGCGAATACACCCCGATAATTTCGCCACGTTTGCCGAAGAGATTGGGGCTAAACTCAAGCACGAACTTAGTGCCTTTTTGGTAGATGAAGCGGTCGTTTTCGTGAATGACTTCAGCCTCGATGCGCTTGACTTCGCCGCTGTTGCGGGCCAGCTTAGCAAGACCGCGATAACCCGCAATGAATTGGCATTCGTGGACTTTTTTACTGTTGTTGTAGTACGGAATGAGGTAGGCTTCCCCGAGTGTACCGCTGCAGTCGAGACCCAGCTCTGCACTGCGCAAGATCGCCTCGATTAAGCTCTCCTGTGTACACTTGAGCAGGTCGGGTGTACGGTTGGCCGCGGTAAGCACCAGCTTGGCCATGCGCTCCGGTGTGAGGTACTTCGGCAGCACCTCCGAAATGCTACCATTGGCTGCACTAAGCAATGCTTTTAAGCCCTTCATAGAGCCAACGGGTAAGTTGCTTTGCATCTGGACTCCTTTATTTATGAGTGCATTGTAATGACGCGCGGCTTCCTCGCGTGCAGCTGGACTGTTGTCGTAGATCAGGTGGGGATATTCTTCGATCCACAGCCTTGCGTCCCATTGGGTTGCGAAGGATTCGAAGATGTAGCCCGACTCGACCGCTACGACGCTCCTTTTGCGGTTTTCAAGTACGAGGGTGCAGACGCGCATGGTGATGAGGGTAGTGAAAGTGTGGGCGTAGGAGTTAAGCGTAGTGGCCTGCCTCAGCCATCACGCGTTTGGCCCAGTGGGGAATGGGCAGCTCGATGGCATGGCTCACATAACCCGGCCACTCGTTCGTGTGCAGGCATTCCGCGTAGCGGTTCATCATCTCCTGCAACTCGGCCCAGCCAAACTGAAGCAGGTCGTCACCTATGCTGTGCACGCTGACGGCGTAAGGAGCCTCTTTCTCGACAGCGATGATGTAGTATTGCTCGATAGGCTGGCCGAGTGCTGCAGCCATGTGCATGTAGAATGCTGCCTGCCGGTAGTAGCCGTAGTTCCATGCGGACTTGCCAAACGCCTCAGGCTGCGCATCCTTCGTCGTCTTGATGTCCACGATCATGCGCGAACCAAAGCTCACCGCGTCGAAGCGGGCTTTGCAGAGCAGGTTGCCATTGCCCGTGGGCATGTTGGCCACTAGTGACACCTCCCGATCTGGGCAGAGCTTGAGTAGGCGACCAGCCTCTTTGTGTGCCAGTACAGCCTTCCGCATGGCGATGCACGCTGCATGCTCGTCTCGTTTGAGCACACGCATCTCACCGTAGCGCTCGGCAAGCTCTTGCTGTAAGGCCTTGCCTGCCTTCGTACGAGCATTGTGGCCAGCTGGTAGCATGGTGAAGTCACGGTCAAACAGCATCGGCGTGAGGATAGCCGCGTGGGCAGCAATGCCCAGCTTCTGGTGCCACGAGTAGGACTTGGGTTCGTCTAGTTCCGCACGCAGGTGGGCCGGGCTACGGTCGAGCAGCTTGAGTCGTGAGGAGGACGCGGCATCGAAGGCATGGTAAGTGTCATCGGCCACGCCACGGTGAATGCCGATCGATGGGAATTGGGTAGAAGATGTCATGGCTTTTGGGTTTGTTGGTACGCGTCCCATGCCTCGTTGTCGAGCAGGAATCCGCCGACGTTCTCAAGGCACCAGTCGATATAGCGCGGGTCGTATTCGAGCACTGACCAGAGTTCTTGCCCTTGGTATAGGCCGAATCTGAATTTGTCGTCGAGGCCCATGATGCGGGCTTTGGGTTCAGTCATCGGTCTGTCCATATTCTGAGCCACCCTGCATAGAAGTGGTCAAGTGTTGGGTTCTTGCGCATCTGGCGCATATAGCGGTTCCACCACATGCGATCTAGGATCTCAGATCGTTGGTTGCATCTCATTCGTGCGGCTCCATTGTACCCTCGACATTCTGCGCGATACGCCGCGCTGTGCGCTCTTTGAGGTAGTCCAAGGCGGTATTCAAGTGGGCAATGGCAATGGAGTTTTCGACACATGGATTGCTGCCAGCTTCGAAGGTCTCTAGCCTATCGAGCACGATGGCGAGTAGCACCTCGTTGGTCAGGCCCATCGTCTCCATCGTCATGAAGTTGAGCAGCACCGGGTAGCGCTCGCTGGACTGCTCATGCCATGACGCCGCATATAGTGCGTTGCTGTACTTCTTGAGCAGCACCGGGCGGCTCTCGCCTTCAACGAGGTGTGTTGTGATCGTGGTTGGTTTCATGGCATTGCAGTTGATGTGGGTTACCCCGTATGTTGAGCGCGTCTTCAAGCATGCATTCACCTCCGAATGCACTAGGCCTCAGCGTGCCAGCGCTGGGGTTTTTTTTATTAATGGCCACACCAGCATGCACAGCACCACAGCGATGCAGAGCGCCAGTAAGCAGATCAGCAATTAGGAGCGTGTGTATAGCATGAGTGTTTCTCGTGTTAGCACCACCCAGCCGGATTCGAACCGACACCTCGCCTGCCTCACCTCGTCAGGGTCATTAGCCGACGCGCTCTACCACTTGAGCTATGGGAGTGTGCCGCATTCCTTGCTTATTGTCGCTGCACACGTGCGGCGTGGTGTGCAGCCGAGTCGATCCGTTTTCTTGGGGCGTCGACTCCCCCTGTGTATTTGTGCGTGCGTTTTGGCTCGCCAGCCTTGCTAGTCCATGGGACTGCCTCCTGTGAATCCTCGCGTGCTAGGGTGCGCTTTAAGGGTGTGATGCATCACGTCGTCGGTCGTTGGTGCATGGGCCACGTTCACCATGCGGTTGGATCGTGCGCTCTCCGCGCGGCGTGGAAAGGGTGCCCAGCCTCCCAAGAGTAGGCTGGGCGTTGTGCTGCGGAATTGCTCGCCAGAACAGCGCAGCACAAGCGGGGAGTTAATGTCCGAGCTTCTGCAGGCCCTCAGCCTGCACTTGGTTGGCGATGGTATGCAGCTCAGCTGCTAGCTCAACCATTCGTCGCCCGTTGTCAGCCGCATCAGCAGCCAATAAATCACCCCAGATGCGCGTGTTCTCTGCAAGCTCAACGGAGAGGTTGCCGTCTGTAACGGCGTGAGGATAGTGCGTCAGGGTGACGTTGGCCCCGCCTAGCGCCCGATGAAGCGCGAGGTATCCGCGCGAACTACTGCCTATCGACACAAGGAGCAGCCACGAGAGATCGCCAGGCCATTTGGCAAAGTCAGTCAGGTAGTCGTACATCGTGCGGGTACTCTTGCGGCCCCACGAGGACATCATCGCCAGTGCCTGATCTCTGTCGTAATCATCAGCGATTTCATCTCGAAGGTGAAGGAGCGCCGTGTGAAGCTTGTCTAGGAGTGTTTCGTCTTGCACTTTCTGCATGTTTTTTGCGAGCAAGCACTCGTTTTAAACGTTATCGTTAGCGAAAAAGGGTGCCAGCCGGGAGCCTGCAGGATTCAGGGGCAGGCTCCCAAGGGCTGACGGTCAGCAAGCATGCCGCCAAGCCTACCTGCTGATAATGAAGAGGCTAGGCTGCTGCTCGCAAGGGCTTGCCTTGGATGCGATCCCATGCCTCGAAAAAGAGTGGGGTAGTCTCCTTGGTGTCGAGCAGTGGCCATAGCTCCATAGCGCGTTGGCGTGCTAGCTCAATTGTGCAGAAATAGTTTTCATAGATGGCCTGCTCTAGCACGTCGAAGGTGGGCGGTACTCGCTCGGTGACCTTGATCTTCGGCATATTCAGGGTATGGACATATGCGACCAGTGCGTGTTGAGCTTCGGTGTCGCAGTGGTCGTCCATCGGCTTCGGCGTAAGCAGATGCTACCAGCGTTGTGCAGCCCATGCGCTTCGCAAAGTCGTAGTTGAGCTTGAGTGCGTCGGCCCTTTGCTCGACCTGCTTCGGTAGGGCATAGATGCCGAGTTCGTGTAGCTCGTTGATGAAGGCTGAAGGGGTAGCCATAACGGTGTTGTTCTTTGATTTCCTCAAATGGTGAGCTACTTTGTTGGTGCCAACTAACAGTTCACTCACCAAGAGAGGAAAAATGGTATTGGAAGTTGTTGTTGCCGCTTTGTCTTCCGCAGTCGCCCTCAAGAGGCTGTTCAACTTTAAAGTTGGTAATGCTGACCTGGTGGTGCAGCCCCTGATGGCATGTTTGAGTACAGAAGAGGGGAGCCGTAGCCAGCTAGGAGCAATGGCACTCGTTGAGGTCACCAACGTGGGCAAGGTGGCAACCACGCTTGCTAGTCTCGATTTGGTAGTCGGTGACGTTGAAATGCAAGGCATTCACACGTTCCGGAAACTCAGGTACCAAGCGATTACAGTTCCCAAACTGCAGGCCGTCACTAGCCAAGGTGAATGGTTCTTCAATTGCTCCATTCATGAGGTCGAAGGGTTGGGGCGACCGTTCTTGGAACCTAGCCAGATGAGGCGCGGCATCGTGGTCTTTCCCAATGATGCCAAAATGGAGATTGCAGGTTCGCCCAAAATCGCCGCTCGTTTCGCAGGTGTTGAAAAGCGTCCCGAGGTGGAGTTGCAAATGCTGCTCAAAGGCTGAGCGAAGCTTGAACACTCCGAAAGCCAGTAACACAATCGCGATTGCGAGAATGAGCTGGGAGATCCATATTTCCCGAATGTGCTTACCCATGCT
>CAYYHN010000217.1:0-6982 GCA_964471245.1 uncultured Rhodothermaceae bacterium
TGGTACCCGTCACACGTATCACACGCGAAAACGTGTTGACATCGCGGAGGTTGGGGATATTGCGCAAGGTTGTCACGCCATCAGCAAGGAGCGCCCCAGACATGAGGGCGAGCGCAGTATTTTTAGAACCACCGACAGAGATGGTGCCTGTTAACGGGCGCTTGCCTTGAATAACCAGTTTATCCATAAAAACGGAGGCCGTTGGATGTAATTGAAATACGCAAAGGTAGACATACCTTGTCTACGCTTGAGGTGGCACAGAATCAACGAGTCGATGAGTTAAAGACGGTTGGGGATCCAACACCATTTCGTTTCTTTGTTTCGTCGATTCAACCTAGGTACAATGCTTGGTTAGCTTGCGCGACGCACTACGGAGTAGGCGAGGCTACATCGCAAAGCGGAATCTACGCTATGCGCGGCAGGATCACGTGATGCTTCACCAAAAGGTCAGAAAAATAGGACGGTTCAAGCGTCTGGCTTTTCGCAAAGTGAACTCGTAATATGCCGAGCATGTCATTTATCGAACAGTACGCTCTGGATTGGCGCACATTAGTTAGTATGCCTGTTCCTCTCCTGATCTGTCCAACAATTAGACCAACACATGTCCGACTCGCCGTCCGAACCACGATCCGATTCCGCACAGCATAACAAAGAAGCCGCGCATCCGTTGCCTGACAGCCCCAAGCCGGACGCTCCAAGCGGGTGGTTTGCACGGTTTTTAGCGTTCGTAGAGTGGCTGGGCAACCTGTTGCCGCATCCAGTAACGCTATTTGCCATTTTTGCGGTCAGCGTGATCCTGATTAGCGGGTTGGCCGGTTGGATGGAGCTTGTCGTCGAGGACCCGCGTCCGGAAGGGTCGCGTGGGCGTGCCGATGATGGGCTGATTCGGGCTATCTCGCTGATGAGCGGTGATGGACTACGCCGCATCGTGGAGGGGTTGGTTACCAACTTCACGTCATTTGTACCGCTTGGTACCGTGTTGGTGGCCTTGCTCGGTGTGGGCGTGGCAGAGCATTCAGGTTTGCTGTCTGCCGCTATCCGCGCCATCGTGCTCAAGGCACCACGCCACCTCATCACGATGGCCGTGGTGTTCGCTGGCGTTATCTCGAACACAGCGAGCGAGATGGGCTACGTGGTGTTGGTGCCGCTGGCTGGGGTGATTTTCCTCGCACTCGGGCGGCATCCGCTTGCAGGCATGGCCGCCGCTTTTGCGGGGGTCTCCGGTGGGTATTCGGCCAACCTGCTCATCGGTACCGTCGATCCGCTGCTCGCGGGCATCACCGAGGAAGCCGCACGGCTTATCGACCCGGAGTACACGGTGCACGCGGCCGTCAACTGGTATTTCATGATTGCGAGTACCTTCCTCATTACGACCATTGGAACATGGGTAACGAACCGCATCGTGGAGCCACGTCTGGGCACCTACGACGATACCCACGCGGATCCTAGCGTCCACGATGATCGCGCCTTGGAGCCGCTATCCGACAAGGAGAGAAGCGGCCTCAAGTGGGCTGGTATCTCAACGCTGGCGTTTACGGTTGTCTTGGCGCTCCTCGTTGTGCCCGAAGGAGCGCCCTTGCGCAACCCCGAAACCGGCGACATGCTCAACTCGCCGTTTTTGCGGGGTATTGTGACGTTTATCTTCGTGTTCTTCCTGATTCCGGGCGTAGTCTTCGGCAAGGTGACAGGCTCCATCAATAGCGACCGCGACGTCGTCGATGGCATGGCGAAAGCGATGAGCACGCTTGGCCTTTACATCGTGCTCGTGTTTTTCGCCGCCCAGTTTGTGGCGTTCTTTCGCTGGACCAATCTTGGGGCCATCTTGGCCGTCACAGGCTCCGAACTCTTGCAGGACCTCGGGTTAACCGGGCCGATCGTGTTTGTCTTCTTCATCTTGATGTGCTGCTTCGTCAACCTGATGCTGGGTAGTGCTTCAGCGCAGTGGGCCGTCACTGCACCTATCTTTGTGCCCATGCTGATGCTGATCGGGTACAGCCCAGAGGTGATCCAAGCCGCCTACCGCATCGGCGACTCCACGACGAACATTATCACGCCCATGATGAGTTACTTCGGACTCATCCTCGCCTTCGCAGCCAAATATGACCGAAAGATGGGCATAGGTACCATCATCGCCACGATGCTGCCCTACACGATTCTGTTTCTCGTCGGCTGGATTACGCTCTTCTACCTTTGGGTATTCGTACTGGGCTTACCCGTCGGGCCGGAAGCGCCAACGTACTACGCGCCTTAGCATTCGCCCTTTAGCTGAAGCTTGGCGCGCTTAGCCGAGCGGGCGGGCAAGCACCACGGGTGTTTTGAAGGCTTCCGTGGTGCCGTTTGTCGCGTCAACGGCTTCGAGATACACGATGTAAATGCCGATCCGCAAGGTGCGCTGGTCGTTGTCGAGCCCATCCCACACGACTTGGCCCGTTTGTGTGGCTAATTGCGCATCCGTCAGGTCGCGGACGAGGCGGCCGTTCGCATCGAAAATGCGAATGCGTATGAGTGATGGGGTACTATCTAGGACGTAGCGGATCACGACTTGGTCTTCAAAACCGTCTTGGTCGGGCGAAAACGGATTTGGGGCGACAGTCACTCCTGCTGAAGCTGACTCGTCGGGCACAAAGACAACCGAGTTGCCTTGGTTGGGTGTACCGCCAGATGCGTCCACACTACTGGTCCAATTGGTCCGATCGTTCGACAAGCCATCTGCACTGATGCGTTCCAACGCGGTACCCCGCGTGTCGACGAGGTTGGGGTGGTGCCAGTCATCATCATAAGACACATCGTCAAGAATAGTCGTGGTGTCCGGAGCATGCAGGCGAAGGAGGCCGTTGGCGTTGGGCAACGAAAACAAGCTGCGTGAAGGAATGAGCACGGCTTGAGCGCCAGACGTCGTTGCATTTGGAAATGCTGCTAGGAAAACCGCCTCACGGTCGGCATCCTCGGTACCGGATGGCACACGGAAGACGGTGGCGAGTCCGCCCGGATCAAGCGAAATTGGGCCAATGTTAAGGCGTAGCGTATCCGCGATGCCCTCTTCATTGGGCATGTCGGTCAGTAGTAAGCCGTTTAGCGATACGGCATCAGAAGCTCGATTGAACAGCTCGATGTATTCAACTTGATTCGGTTGATTGTCGTCATCAGCCGCAAGGGGCGCGAACATGATTTCGTTAAACACGAGGTCGCCAGATTGGGGAGTGCGGGCGATGGCCTCTGATCGGACGCTGTTCGGACGTCCTGGCGTTCCGCCTTCTTCGGCGAAACTAGTGGTCCAATTGGGCGCAACGGGGGGCTGGGTCGGTGCGATTCGCTCGAGCGATTTGCCTGTGGTTACAGAAAGTGCATCCCGGTGCCAGCTAGGTGCGTAGGTAACATCGTCCATCGTAGAGCCATCAGGGCCTTGGAGGTGGATGCGTTCGCCGCCATTGAGCAAGCCGAGGCTTGTCGCATCGAGCGGGAGCAGGAGTACGCCATCATCGCGGTAGTCGTAGGGAAAGGCCGCCACCAGTGTTGATTGGGAAAACGCGGCATCTCCCGAGATGCCGTTGGGATCAGCGTAGATGATCGCGTACCCATTCGGAGGGAGCGCGGTGAAGCTGGTCGGCAAACGCGTTGTGTCGGCTACACCATCTTCGTCTGGGTTGTCCGTCCAGTATGCGCCTCGCAAACTCAGCGGACGATCGGAGGTGTTGAACAACTCCAAGTATTCGGGTTGGTCAATACGCCCATCATCACGGTCAGCCAATGGGTCGTACATGATTTCGTTGAAGACCAGCGGCGAAAGCTCACCAAGAAGACTGCTTCGAAGCTGCTGTGCAATAGGAAGTTGCTGCTGATCGGAGGTTGTATTGCCCGTCAAATCACGGACGTTGCGTACAATGAGCTGGGCATGGGGAGCGATGGGCGAGGGGAAGGTCAATTGCAATGAACTGGCATCATCTGCGGACTGAATATCAACCACTTGCGTGCCATCGATAGCAAAGGAGTCCGACGATAATGCGGCGGCATCTACAGGCTCATCGAAAAAGACATGGAGGATCGTTGGGGCCGATTGATCCACGAAGACGACCGTAGGCGGCGTCAGATCAGGTGCGAAGATGCTGTTTTCGAAGCCGGGCGTAGCACCGAGCAGGGCGATGGCATCACCCCAGTTGGACGATGTGTTCGAAGGACCCGCCGGGTCGATACGTTCGAGCGCGACGCCATTGCCACCCCAACTTGGTTCGTAAGGGACTTGGTCGATTCCGGTAGTGCCATACCGCAAGGTAACTTGGTCGCCACTGTTGTTAAGCGAGGGGAAGCCGTCCACCTCAAGGACCGTGTAGTCTCGGGGAAAGGCTGCGCGAAGACCTGCGCTATCTGGTGTCAATACGACATAAGTGCTGGGAGAAAGCAGGAATTGGCTGTCAGAAAGGGGCGTGTTGTTGTCGCGGTCATCAGATATCGAGAATTGCTGGAGATCAAACGTTCGCGGACTGCGATTGTACAACTCGATGAATTCAGGTGTCCCGCTAGGTGGTGTGTAGAAGAACTCGTTGATCACCACGTCAGCAACCAAAGGGATGTCGGGGCGGAAGAACGAGAAGTCGAGGGATAAATCGCTTGCCTCATTTCCAAAGAAGTCGGTCACCGAATCCACTCGAAGCGTATAGTCGCCCACAGCTAAAGGCGTCGCCAAACTGAGCAGTAATGTTGACGTTTCGGTATCGTTCGCAGGTGGCACTACGGTGAAAGAAAGCAATCCCGTTGGGCCGGAAAGTGAGAAGTCGTTTGGGGTGACTGTGGTTAGATTGATCGGCTCAGAAAAAACTACGGCAAGCGTATCGCCCGAAGCATTGGGAAGCACATTGGTTAGGGCGGGAGGCGTTGTGTCGGGGGCGAAGAGGCTGTTGCGAGCGCCAGGTGTGCCTCCGCGAGGATCTGTGCTGTCGCCCCAGTTTACCGGGGTGCTCGATGGGCCTGCTGGGTCGATGCGTTCAAGTGCAACACCTTTTCCACCCCATGAAGGCTGGTACGTGAGCGAGTCGATGATAGCCCCACCCTCAGTTGCATGGACTAAGCGGTCTCCGCTGTTGTTAAGGGCTGGCAGCGCCAGTGGAAGCAAGGTCACTCCCGGAAAGCGGGCTGAGACGGCTACACTATCACGAACTAGCACCACATAAGCATCGGGTTGGAGTAAGACGGTTTGTGATGCTAGCGGGACGGGGACGTCACGGCTGTCTGCAAGGGTGAGCGTACTAAGATCGAACGTGGTTTGGGAACGGTTGTACAACTCAACAAATTCCTCATTTGATGCAGCCAAATCGTAGGCAAACTCGTTCAGAATGAGGTCTTGCGGCAGCGGGATCGTCTTGATCGGAATCTCGAAGGAGGCTCTCGCAGTCGTGAGCACGTTGCCTGCGAGATCAGCGATGTTGCGAACGGTTAGGGTGTAGGACACGCCCGGAACGAAGTCGGCAGGGAACGCAAGCCGATAGCTGCTGCTGCCTTCGGGGATGCATGCAGGGATGGTCGGGACGCCGAGGTCAGGAGCTAGCGCATATAAATTTGCGTCGCATCCCTGCACAATCTCGTCGAAGGCGACGTCGAGTTGGTTGGGTAGGATTGGGGTGACCGAGGCGAGCTGGGGCGGCTCGGTATCAGCAACTACGTCTACTTCGAAGGATTGCAGCGCAGAAAGATTACCTGCTGCATCTGACAGGTTTTGGGCGGCGATGGTGTATGTCCCGGTCGACAAGCCACTAGTGAGAAGAGACACACCTGTGGTGGGACCGGAGCCACCATCGGCCGGGACGATGCTAAAACTCGTTAATGGCGAGATTGAGAAGTTGGCCGTAATCAGTGAACTGAGAAGGACGGGTTCACTAAACGCCAGCACAAAAGCTGGCAGTTCGGGATCGTATTGCACAGATGTGACTTCGGGAGGTGTGGTGTCACTCGAAACGGGCGATGTCTCGATATCATCAACGAAAAAACTTGCACCGCGTGTTGAGGAATGCTTGACCCACCAGCCAAGAAACGAACTGGTCTCGATGGCAACGCCGCTTTCTTCAATGGCGATGACTTCTTGGCCGTCTAAAGTGACGGACCAGTTGGCTCCTGTACGTGAGACCTCCATTGCTGAGGTCCGCTCGTCTTCAGCAAATAAGTCGGCGGTACTTTGTCCGAGGAGGGTGCGATTGCTCCCGGTGGTGCGGTACAGCCGAATGTCTCTACTGTTGGTGCCCATTTGCACATAATAGCCGTCAACTTCGCCGCGGAGGGCGCTGGTGTTCGCCATCAGGTAAAAACGCACCTGATTGAAGTTGCTCGGACGGCCGCCCTCATAGCGAAACGTAAACCGCCACGTGCCACTCGTTTGTGTGCTTGCTGTTGCTAACGCAAGGGTGTCGCTGGCAGCGGGACCGTTGGACTGCAAGGCGAAGTCAGACCCGAACGCTGCAATGGTGAACGCATTTGTGTCGCCGACCCACGTTGGGTTTTGACTGAAATCCCCATCGGCAAACGTTTCGATGAGTTGTGCCGATGCGATATGGGCAACAAGGCTAAGGAGAACGAACAGCAGGGGCAGACGCTGTACGTTGGGCGTAGGCAGGCAGTGGCGAACCATTAGCGAAGGAAGCGTGGGTTTGGTGCGCTCCAAAGTACCACATGGTTGCCAAACAATCAGGTTATCATCTGATGTTCTCCCAAGACCTCGGCGAGTGGCGGCATATGGGCGCGAAGCAAGGCGGCGGCTGCATCAAGATCGACCTCCTCCGCTGAAGACACCTCCGCAACCAATTGGCGCAAGAGTGCTTCTTGCTGGTTGCCCCGCGCGAGCGCAATCGCATACGGCGTGCGGTGAAATGTGACCATCGAATACTTAGGAGAGAACAGGTCTGGGAAGGCGCGTTCCAAACGCAATCCAAGGGCTCAGCGGTTCTATGAAAAATTAGGTTTTCAAGAAACTGCCCCTTATTACGACAATCCTTATGAA
>CAYYHN010000218.1:0-6981 GCA_964471245.1 uncultured Rhodothermaceae bacterium
GGCGCCAAGATGTTCGATAGGTTCGACGACGAGGGCATCACCGAACTTTTTGAGCATGTGAGCGATAGCCCCTTCGTTTTCTTCGGGTGCGTAGGAACACGTGGAGTAAACCAAAATCCCGCCAGGACGCAGGCTCTGTACGGCGCTATAGAGCAATCGCCGTTGCTTTCGCGTCATCTCTTTCACCTTACGGGGACTCCAGTACGCCCAAGACGTTGGATCGCTTGTGTGTATGCGTCCCTCCGAAGAACATGGGGCATCGAGCAAAATCCGGTCAAAATATTCGGGGCGATGCCGCCAAACAGTAGTGCCATCACGAAGAAAGGTACGCACATCCTCTGCGCCTTGGGCTGCGAGATTGGCGCGCAGTTTATGAAAACGTCCTTGCACCACTTCTACAGCTGCCAACTCACCTTCTAGGACGCCATTAACATACATCATCGTTGCCAACTGCAAGGTTTTGCTACCGGGCGCTGCAGTCAGATCCAATACGCGGTCGCCGGGCTGGGGTGCCAAAACCAACGGTGGTACCATACTCGACAAGTTTTGCACATAAATCTGACCTTGTGCAAAAACCTCTGTAGCGAGCAAACGTGCACGCTGCTCATTTAACACCCATCGTGCTAGCGGAAACCATGGAACGGGAGTCCCTACAATGCCTTCTGCTTCGAGCGCTGCATAAACTTCATTTGGCTCGGCCCGCAGTGTGTTGATACGAAAGGACGTAGCACGCGGGACAACCATCGAGGCCCATACTTGGGGAGCACGCGACGGTGGCAGTAAGGCCACCATACGTTCGCGGAAAGCAACAGGGAGTTCCTGTAAAACATCATCGGTATGGGTCATCGAAAACTGTCTAACACATAAGAAGGCCGTGCCACACCAAGCTTGGACAACAAAGAACCTTGCTGCACAGGTTTGTTGAGGGGCCGTAAATCTGCTATTTTGGGTGCCCTTGCACAAATGCAGCCCCGTCGTTTAAGCAATCAGGATTGCATTCGATACAAGGGGAAGCACTCGCTTTTAGCCTGCTGTGCGTGCCCATCGGCTGGGTTGTGACCCGGATGTCACGCGTTCGCTGTTAATATACGGCGCATCAGGTGTCTGCGTGTGCCAATACATTTGAGTAAAAGGCACCTGCTCTCCCCTATTTATACATACCAAGGCTCCCTTTGACCATGAGCACACGACGCGGCGATGATGTCATCCGTTGTTCCTTTTGCGGGCGAACTGCCCATGAAGTTACCTCGATGGTGGCGGGACCGGATGTCTATATCTGCGACCGTTGCATAAATGACGCCGCCGGGATTGTCCGCAGTGACCTTGCGGCTTACCATCCTGGCTCTGCTACCCATCAGCCCCCACGCCGAACTAGTTCGCATCGCCAGCGCTTGTCGCCACAGGATATCAAGCGCGCTATGGACGAATACGTGATTGGGCAGGACAATGCCAAAAAGGCGCTGTCGGTAGCCGTCTACAATCATTACAAACGCATCGAGGCGCAGGAATATTTCCACGAATACAATGATGTCGAACTGGAGAAGTCGAATATTCTCCTGATCGGTCCGACTGGTACAGGAAAGACCCTACTGGCACGCACCCTCGCCCGCGTGCTCGACGTCCCGTTCTCTATTTCTGACGCCACAGCACTCACCGAAGCCGGCTATGTTGGGGAAGATGTCGAAAGCATCCTTGCCCATCTGCTCCATGCGGCTGACTTTAACGTAGAACGTGCCGAACGCGGCATCATCTACATTGATGAAATCGACAAAGTCGCACGCAAAGCAGACAACGCGTCGATTACCCGCGATGTATCTGGCGAAGGGGTCCAACAAGCATTGCTCAAGATTCTTGAAGGCACCGTAGCGGGTGTCCCCCCCAAAGGCGGACGAAAACACCCCGAGCAAAGCCTGATTAACTTAGACACGACAAATATCCTGTTCATCTGCGGTGGTGCATTCGATGGTCTGAGCGAAATCATCTCGCGGCGGATGTCGGTGAATACGATGGGTTTCACCACTGAATCGAACCGGAAGTTTGACAAGCATGACCCCTCCATCTTCCAGCATGTGGAACCCCACGACTTGCAGCGCTATGGCCTGATCCCTGAGTTAATTGGCCGCATGCCCGTTATCGCACCGCTGAATGCGTTGACGGAAGAGGCCATGATGAACATCTTGTTACGTCCACGAAACGCACTGGTCAAACAGTACCAAAAGTTGTTAGCGATGGATGGCGTCGAACTGCAATTTGACGACGACGCCTTGCAAGGGATCGTCTCTCGTGCCATAGCACTAGGCACAGGTGCTCGTGGTCTTCGCGCCATTATGGAAAAAACCATGCTCGATGTGATGTTTAACATCCATGAGCATCCCGATATCGCACGGTGTCGCATTACACGCGATACTGTCGAGCACAAGGCAGCTCCGATTTTCGAGTACAGGAAAGCTTCAGCCTAGCACATGCCTACTACCTTATAGCCAAGCCCGCTGCCTACCAAGGCACGGGCTTTTTTCGTAGGGTTTTTCCGGTTCGGTGGCAGCGTTGTCTGTAGATTGGATGCGAATCGCCACTTGCTTTGCGCGCCGTGCTGCCTTTTCGCCTTCCTACCTTCATGATTCGCCTGCTTGGCGATGTGCTGAGCCGCGTGCGCTATTACGGCACAGGCATTATCCAAATCTGGAAGGCACAGAATATCACGATCGCAGCTCAAGCAATCGGGTTTAAAATTCTGATCACACTCGTTCCAACGGTCATCCTCGGCACGGGAATTCTCGGGCAAGTCCTGCGCCGCGACCGCTCCTTCGCCGCCGTCGAAGCGCTAGTACGCGACTTCCTACCAGCGTACCAATCTGACCAGTTGATGGTGTTCCTAGATGCCCTTCAGTCGGCTAGTGGCACGCTGACGTACATTGGGGGCTTCTCGCTGTTCGTGTTTGCGATCACGCTCTTCACGACGCTACGAACCATCCTGCACGACATTTTTCCGCTAGAAGTCAAGCGCTATCAGATCGCGCATGGCTACCTGCTCGATGTCCGCATGGTGCTGCAAGTGGGCCTGCTTTTTTTGCTTTCGATGGGCATTTCGCTCGCCCTTCAAACACTGAATGCCTCAGGAGAAGCGTTCTTGGTGCAATTAGGCATCGACCAAGTGTGGATTCGTTCAGGGTGGCGAACATTGTTTCAGTGGATGGGCTTACTCTTGCCGTTTGTGCTGAGCACAGCGATGTTTTTCCAGTTGTTCTACTTCATTCCCCAACCGCATCCGCCTGCACGGAGCGCGCTGTTTGGCAGTTTGGTGACGGCCATCTTGTGGGAAGTGGCCAAAGCGGGCTTCACGTTTTATGCAACCCATGTGGGTACGTTCGAGCGCTACAGCGACACCTCTGCGCAAGATGGCCTTACGGTCCTTGGGGATGCGTTCGGGCTCATGGTGACCTTCGTCGTTTGGTCGTATTATTCGGGCCTAGTTTTCGTGATTGGTGCGGTTCTCGCTCACCTTCATGCGCAGCGTAGTCGCCCCGAGCACCCGCTTGTTCGTCCTGCCCATTAATCTCCACACTATCACCCGATGCGTCTTGCCTGTGCTCTTTTGGTGCTGCTTGCTTGGTGTACCCTCACGGCACCAGCGCATGGGCAAGCCGAACGGCTACGCTTGATCAATGACAGCACCACGGTTCGCAAGCTGTCGTTCAACTTTACGGGGACGCAGACGTTTGGCGCAGATCGACTCAGCGCCCAGATCGTGACGAAAGCGCCGGGCTTGGGCGAGCGCGTGCGGCGAACCCTGAACCGCGTGCCGCTCATCAAACGCATCCCAAGCATCGAACCGAGGACCTATCCCTTCGACCCGATTACACTGCAGCGCGACGTGGTACGCTTGCGCAGGTTCTACCAGCAGAACGGGTTTATCACGCCAGAAATACGGTACCCAAGCTCACAATACGACACGACCTCGAACACCATCCACATCATCCTAAACGTCGCTGAAGGCCCTCCGGTGACGGTGCGCTCGGTGGACTACATTACGCCAGATGGTTCGCCCGCAGCTACGCAGTTTGCGCCAGCAATGCAGGTCGCGTGGGACAACTTCATCAACAAACGCATCCGATTTGTAGGGCAGCGCTACACCGAAACTGAGCAGGTACTGGTGCAAGACCAAGTGCTTGCATGGCTCCGCGACCGCGGCCATGCCTTTGCCCGCGTCTCGGGCGATCCGGCTATCGACAGCACGGCCAACGCTGTGGCGCTCCGGTTCATCGTCGATGCCGGTCCGGTAGCCACGGTGGAAAGCATAGATATTGAGGGGACCGTGGATGTGAAGGAGAAGGTGATTCGGCGCGAACTACCGTTCGATGTGGGCGATGTGTACGATCACTCGGAGCTGAGCACGGGACAAGAGCAGTTGTTTGCGCTCAACCTGTTTCGCGTCGCCCTTGTCGAGGTGCCCGACGAGCAGGAGCCCGACAGCACGGTGGAGGTGCGGGTGCGAGTCCGCGAGGCCGAGCCGCGACGTATCGAACTGGCAGGTGGGTATGCGCGCGAGACGGGCGTGCAGTCGCAGGCCAGTTGGGAGCATCGCAACATGTTTGGCGCGGCCCTGCGCTTTAGCGCGGGCGTCATTCTGGAAACGGGTTTTTTGGCCAATCCACCCGAAAACCAAGAAGCGAATACGCGTACGCAGGTGACGACGGGCATCCAGCAACCGTTCCTCTTTGGCGTGCGCAAACTTTCGGGCGTGGTGTCGCCGTTTTTCACCCAGAGCAAAGACGGGCTGCTCCAGCGTAGGTACCGCGAGGTCGGCTTCCGGACGACGTTTATCTACGACTTGCTGCCTTTCCGTGCGCTAAACGTGCAGTACGAATTGGCCTCTGTAAACCCTCTGGGCGGTGATACCGAAGGCCTCGACATTTATAGCCGCAGCATCATCTCTACCAATGCCACACTTGGCTGGGTCAACAATTTCCTTAATCCGCGGCGCGGCTACCTCATCCGCCCCTCGGCAGAGTTTGGCGGCGGGGTCGCGGGGTCATCAGATGTGGAGTACTGGAAGCTGGCCACCGATGTCATTGGCTACATCCCGATTACGCGTGGCTCGTCGGTGACGGCACGCCTTTCGGCCGGGCTGCTGCGACCGTTCGGGCAGAGCGCCACCCGCCTCGACGACGCTACCGACACCGAGATCGACTTCCGATTTCAGCCCATCCGCTTCTATGCAGGCGGCGTCGGCGACGTACGGGGCTGGTCCGACCGCTTGCTTGGGCCGAAGACGGTGGATACCGACGACGATCCCATTGCATGGCAGCCGACTGGGGGCCGTTCGCGCTTGGCAGGCAACCTCGAATACCGTTTTCCTTTTCCGGGCCTTGGCAACGACTTCGGTCTCGCTGCTTTTGTCGATGCTGGCCAAGTCAGCCCAAATGGACGCTTTGAAGGTACGTTTCGTACGAGTTCTGGTGCGGGCTTCCGCTACCAAACGCCGTTTGGGTTCGTCCGCCTTGACCTTGCGTTCAAGCTCAACCCATCGGATGAAGACCTGCGTCGCCCCGAGGAGTTTGCTACGGATGGCTTGGCGGCATCCGAGCGCTTCTTTCGCCGCCTGAACCTGCATCTCAGCCTCGCTCAGCGCTTCTGATGACCACGCCCACTACCCATACGGACCCCGCACCTGCTGCGCCCCAGCCGACACGCTGGCGGCGAAGGTTAGTGCGTACGGCTTTGGGCGTAGTGGCCCTGCTTTTCCTCGTGGTGGCTGTGTTAAGTGTGCCTGCGGGTCGTGACGCGGCACTCCGGTGGGCGACAAGCACCTTCAACCCATTTGAAGCCACGACCCTCACCTTTGCCGAAGCCGACGGCTGGGTGCTACGTGGCTTGACGCTGCGCGATGTGCACCTCGCCGATACGACAACGGCATCGCCCGAGACACTCGCACGCATCGACTCGTTGCACCTCAGTTACCGGCTGCTGCCGCTACTGCGGCGCGAACTCCATCTCACCCAAGCCGATGTCGTGCGCCCGTTTGTGCAGATGCGCCAAGACACCACAGGTACATGGGATGTTATAGACCGCCTCGGCCTCGAAGATACTGATACCACCGGTACAGGCTTCGCTATCCGGCTCGACAACCTCACCCTTGCCGAAGGCCGTGCAGAGGTAACCTCGTCCTCTTCGACTACCACGTACACACGCCATCTTGCCCATCTCCACGTCGCCCTGCGCAACCTCGCCACTGCTCCGGCTTTCACCTTCGCCCTCGACACGCTGACGGCAGAGATCCGCACACCCGAAGCCACCGACACGCTCCGCCTCGCCCTCGGGGCTAGCCTCATCGACAATGTGTTTGCGCTGCGCGGACTGGACTTCGCCTCGGATGCCAGCGCCATGTCAGGCCAAGGAACGCTTGCTCTGGGCGAGGAGGCAACGTTTACCGACGCTGACTTTGTCCTTACGGCCGACCCGATTGCGTTCCGCGACCTCGTGCTCCTTGCCCCATCGCTCGACCCAACAGCTACCCTTACGCTCGACATGACAGCGACCGGATCGGCTGAAAACCTTGAAGCGGTTGCAGAAGGGATGTTCTCGGACAGCAGCGCTTTTTCGCTCGCGTTCGAGGGCACACCCCGCACGACGGGCCGCTTGGTGTATCGGCTAGATGGACGGCTGCGCGGGCTCAGTCCAGCGTTGTTTGTGCCGGATACGGTTGCCACGGGCCAAGTGACGGCGCAAGTGCGCGCCAATCTGCAAGGCCCTTCGCTGGATCGACTGAACGGCACCGTCCGTGCCACACTCAACGACACCGAAGTTAATGGCTACCGCTTGGCTCCAACCGACGCCACGCTCACCTTCACCGATGGCGAAGGCCGTGTCGAGGCACAGACGGCGTTGCGCGGCGCAGCCCTCACGCTCGGCGGCACCGTCCAGCCCTTCGCCGATGCCTTGCGCTTCGACCTTGACGCCAACCTCACTGGCCTCGACCTACAG
>CAYYHN010000219.1:0-6973 GCA_964471245.1 uncultured Rhodothermaceae bacterium
CAAATCGCTATCCCCGGCCCCTTCTTCTTCTGCGGTGACGTACCCGACGAGTTGGTGCAAGCCGCCAATGGCATGAACATGGGTGCGGAGTTTGGCACCTACGCTTTTGGGTTTGAGCGCGCCTAAAAGATTGCACATCTCCCAGCGGTTCGCCCTCGATGTATTCGAGGGTGAGCCTCCATGCCAACTGGCTTCCAACAACCAGCGCGCTCATAGCTAGTTCCCCATTAGAACAGGGCATGTGCAAGCTATAAACTAACTCAAGTTTGGATCTACCAATCCAAGCTTGAGGACACGAAGAATGGAAGAGCCGAAGCGTCGAAGACGGCTGGAAAAACGCCTCCACTTCGTTTCGTTGCCTCCTCATTTCATCCATGTTACCTACGTTCAGACCATAGGTCAAAACTTGGGTTAAACTATATGAGATACAATAGCTTCGGGCTTTGAGCCTCCGTGTCTGCGCACTATCATGGCAGGGCTCATCGCCACTACCCTTAGCAATTTTGCCGCCATGACTCGTCGCACGGTCCTCTCCCGTCAACTCCTTATTCTCACGCTCGCATCTTGCCTTTCTGCGTACGCGGCGACGGCACAAGATTTCGAGGACTTGACACGTGCCTATCCGGATTCACTCTGCGGGAGTTGCGCTACATGGAATACGCCGCAAGAACCATTTCAGATACACCACAACAGCTACTACGTTGGGACGCGTGGCTTGACGGCCATCCTAATAGCTTCGGATGAAGGGCATGTGCTGCTTGACGCCGCACTTCCCAACTCGGCACCACTAATTATGGCGAACATCCAGTCGCTAGGATTCCAGCCCAGCGACATTGCCCTTATCGTCAACTCCCACGTCCATTATGACCATGCAGGCGGCATTGCCGCATTCCAAGCGATCTCTGGCGCACGTGTCGCAGCCAGCCCAGCAAGCGCCCCGGTGCTGGAACGGGGTCGTGTAGACGCGAGTGATCCGCAATATGGACTCCACCTAGACTTTCCAGCTATTCCCAATGTAGAACGCTTTGCATTTGGCGACACACTTCGTGTGGGTGACATTGCCCTCGTACCGCACGCAACAGCTGGGCACACCCCGGGCGGCACGACATGGTCATGGCAATCGTGCGAGGGTACGCACTGCTTGGATATTGTCTATGGCGACAGCCAAACCCCGGTGTCTGCCGATGGTTTTCGTTACACAGACTCAGCAACCTATCCGACAGCGCGGGCAGACTTCGAGCGAGGATTTCGCACCCTCGAACAATTGTCCTGTGACATCTTGATCACCACCCACCCGGGGGCATCATCACTTTGGCAGCGCCTCGCCAATGGACCTGAGGGCCTCCTCGACGATCAAGCCTGCATAAAGTACGCAGCTTCGGCTAGGCTACGACTTGTAAGACGGCTTCGTATGGAAGCCGATGCAGCTCATGGCAATTAAATGCGCCGCCAAGGTCTGGCGCGTTCGCCCTTCGGAATCGACTGCAGCCACGGCACCTAGCAGTTCTGCTTTCGCTTGTGGACGCGACCCAAACAATCGATGTGATTTGGTGGTATAGAAAAACAATACTGGCCTAGCTCATCGCGTATTATTTGAAGACCAAGTATACCCCGTGCTTGGTACCATTTGGCAGACGAGCATCATGCACCTCAGAATCGCATGCTCCTTCAGACTGGGCTTCAACTCATCCTGCCAGCGCTTCTCCTTATCGACCTATGGCGTGGACGATACTGGAGTCGCTTGGACTGGTCGCTCACAGTGTCTGTTGTCCTTTTCGTTTTCCTTACGAGTTACCAATGACAAAATCGTTATTTTCCTATCCCTTCCGCTCATCTAGGACTAGCCTTATGCTGCTGAGGCAGCTTCAGCACGTCTATTGCCGCTGACGATGCCAGCTGCTCGCCAGGGTTTGGTCTACGAGACATCAGGGATGCCATGCATAACCGTTTTGTGCTACTCTTTACCCTATTCCTTGCAGGAAGCGCATGGGGGCAACCCACATCGGTTGTGCCCGACACCTTGGACTGGAAGCGTTACTACCCACTGGCTGTGGGAAATATGTGGGAGTATCATGGCATTGGCAACGAAGTACGCGTCATCGTTGGCGATACGCTGGTAGACGACCGGCACTACTTCATTCGTCGTGACTCCACCCTTGCTGTAGGCACCGTGGGCCCCTTTGTCCACACGTTTTACCTACGTTATGACACCTCGGGGACCGTCGTTACCATACGCGACCTTGCCGCCGACACTTTACAGCTCCCACATTCCTTCTTGTCGGATCAGGCGGATTTCCTGATGCATTTCGACCTGCAGGCAGCTTTTGGCGACACATTGCTTACGACGCTGCCCGAAGCATTCATGTATACGACAGGCTCATATGATGCCGTCGTCGAAGTAGGCTTCGAACAGGTACCGGTTGCTGCGGAGAAGTGCTTTTTCACTGCCGGCACACAATTTCCCACCGGCGGGGCGTGTTTCGCCGCCGACTTAGGCGTGCTTTGGTCTGGCAACATAGGGGCCTCTCTGTTAGGCTATGCTCGCATCAACGGACAAGAGTACGGTGAGCGTCGCTACTCGTCGCCAACGAACACAGAGATTTACCAGCCTACCGATTTGGCGACCTTAGCCGTTTACCCCAATCCCGTACACGACACGGGCACGCTGGCCTACACGCTTCCCACACCCCAACACGTTTGGATTGAGTTGCACAACATATTGGGACAAGCCGTGCACACTGAAAACCGTGGACTCCAACCCAGCGGCTTGCATCGCTACGCCCTGCCAATATCAGGGTTGGCTGCTGGTATTTATGTTGTACGGCTGCGCACCGAAGCAGGGCTCGTCGCTACAAAAACCATCGTCATCCAACCGTAGCCCCCAATAAAAGCAAGCGCAACACCGATAGGCACTGCGCTTGCGTGGCCGACTATTTGGTGGCCCGGATCGGACTCAGATGAAGATGATCTGCGTCCGGTCGCCATCGGCAAGGGCATACATGTCACCTACCGTGATGATGGCTTCGAGGTCGTCAATGAAGTCTTCGCGGGTCAGTTTGAACATCTCTACAGCGAGGAGGCAGCCATAGATCTTCCCGCCGCCAGCGGTGATCATTTCCATAAACTCGGAGACAGGCGGAATGTCGAGCTTGTCCATCTCCTTGCGCATCATAAACGAAGCCAATGACTCGAAGCCTGGCAGCCCCGCCACCATCGTCGGCACTTTCTCCATAAAGGCAGGGTTGCCAACCGTGGCCGTATGCAGGTGATCCTGCTTGTCTTTCTGGATGGCGGCGAGCCCGAAGAACGTAAAGAACATGTTCGCTTCGAGGCCTTCCATCAGTGCGCCGTTCGCCATAATCAGCCCGGCGTATACGTCTTCGAGCGTTCCTTTCGAGACGATGATGAGCACCTTTTCGAGCGGCTTCTTCTCGACAACGGCTTTGGCTTCTTCAAAGGATTTAACTTCCATCGTGGTACCTCAACGGTTCAAGTGAAACAGGTGGTGTGTGCGGCTTCCAGCCGCTACACACAACTAGCAGGCTTTGGAATCCCTGCGATTTTGCTCGCTTTCTTAAGCGGGCCACCGGGAAACAGGCCGTAGAATTCTTTAATGGACACGATGCCCGATTTGCCTACACGGCGGATAGTCAGCTTCTGCCCAGAGCGTTGGCGCGTGCGCAGGAAATTGATGACATCGAAGTGCTTCGGCGTCAGGTCGATGCCTTCTTCGGTGGCCAGTTCATTGGCCATGTCGGGGGTCCACTGGGTTGGGTTGGTGAAGTACCCTTCTTCGTTTACATCGACGGGGTGGCCTGCTAAGATGCGTTGTGCCATGGTGTACCTCTATCGGATTGTCTTGCGTTATATTTCGGTGGTGGCCTTATGCAAGGACGGGCTTTTTGCCGGTCATAGACATGTGCGTTGTAACGGGCAGGTGCTTTCCGGTCAGGAACATGTGCCAATACACCCACTCGAAGGCAAGCTTGCCTAAATGGTTGGTGCGGCTCTCTTTAAGGAGATCAAACGGCCCCACGACTGGCAGCGGAAACTGCCCCGGAAGCGGCTCGGTGTCGTAGTTGAAGTCGATCAGTGCAGCCTTGCCGTGGCCCGTTTCGATGAAGCAGTTGGCATGGCCATCGAACTGCTCACTCAGCGGACGACCCGCAATGTAGTCGAGGATGTTCTGCTCCAGAATCTCGGCCTCGAAGTGGGCAACGGATCCAGCCTTTGAGGTTGGCACGTTGGTCGCGTCGCCGATGACGAAGATGTTGGCGTAGTCGTCGGATTGCAGCGTGTGGCGATTGGTTGGGATGAGGTTGAGGTCGTCGTCATCGCCCATGTCGCTGCGGTCCACCAAGTCGTCACCCATGTTCGTGGGGATGGAGACCAGCAGATCGAACGGTACCTCTTGCTCATCGTATGAAACGATCGTCTTGCGCGCGTTGTCGACGGATTCGAGGTAGAAATCGGGAATCACCTGAATGCCCTTCTCGGCCAGCAGTTCGCCCAGCTTCTTCGAGGCGACCGGCTTCGTGAAGGCACCCGAAAGAGGCGTCACGTACAGAATCTCGACGCGATCGCGGATACCTTTTTCGGTGAAATAGGCATCTGCTAAGAAGGCAAACTCGAGGGGTGCAACCGGGCATTTGATGACACTCTCGGCAATGTTGATGACCAGCCTTCCGCCGTCCCAGTCCTCCAGCTTGTCGGCGAGCTTGCACGCGCCTTCCCATGTGTAGAAGTCAAAAATGTCTCTGTACCACAGTGGGCCGTCGAGCCCTGGTGTCTCTTCGGGACGTGGTGTCACGCCAGTTGCTACAAGGAGCACGTCGTATTCGAATGTGCGCCCGTCGGTGAGTACCACGTGGTTGACCTCCGGCACAATGCGATCGACCTCTGCATAGTGGACTTCAGTATTCGGCGGGAGGTAGTCGTGCTTCGGCTTGCGGACGGCTTCCTTTTCGAGCATCCCAAACGGGATGAACAAGAATCCGGGCTGGTAATAATGCCAGTCGTCCTTGTCGACAATCGTGAGGTGCCATTCGTCATCGGGCAGCCGCTTGCGCAGCTTGTTGGCCATCATGGTGCCTGCCGTGCCAGCTCCCAAGATCAGCATCTTCTTCATAGCGCACCTGTCGCGTTGGCTTGCACTGTCGTTTGCTGCATCCAACGTACGACGACGGTCGTCCAAACGGTGCCGGGCTAACCCGTCCGCACACGTACACCACCACGACTATATTCTTGCCGGGGAATTTACTACACACCAAGAGACGGTGGTATGGAGGAGCGAGAAGAAACTAGCGCAGAGTTGCGTGACGGGACGACGTATCCGTCACAAGACGCGCAATCTTTAGGCTTCGTACGCCTCGATGGCCTCCATCAGGGTCTCGACGATCTTGTCTTCGGGGACCGTGCTGATGACTTCGCCTTTCTTGAAGAGGTGTGCGCGTCCTCGCCCGAGCGATACGCCCAGATCGGCACCAGCGGCTTCGCCCGGTCCGTTCACGGCGCAGCCCATGATGGCGACGTTCATGTCCTTCTCAAACTTGGCTTTCTTGACGGCGGCCTCGACTTCTTCAACGATAGGAAACATATCGCCAGCCAAGCGCCCACACGTCGGACAAGCGATGATGTTGACGCCCGGACGACCGAGGCGCAGCGACTTGAGGATCTGATGCCCCACCTCGACCTCGTGTACCGACCTCGTTGCCAACGACACACGGATCGTGTCGCCAATGCCGTCGGCGAGCAATGCGCCGATGCCGATGCTGCTTTTGATGGTGCCTGACTGCAACGAACCGGACTCAGTTACACCGAGGTGCAGCGGGTAATCGGTCCGCTCGGCAAGCAAGCGGTACGACTGGATCATGAAGAAGACATCCGAGTGCTTGACCGAGATGACGAGATCTTCAAAGCCGTGCTTCGTGCAGATGTCGATGTGGCGCATTGCGCTCTCGAACAGCGCCTCTGGCTGCGGGTAGCCGTATTTGTCGAGGATGTCTTTTTCGAGCGACCCCGAGTTCACGCCGATGCGGATGGGGATGCCTGCTTCCTTGGCGGCCAAGAGCACTTCACGCTCCCACTCTTCCTTGCCAATGTTGCCGGGATTGATGCGGACCTTTGCCACGCCAGCCTCAATAGCTTTCAGCGCGTACTGGTAGTTGAAGTGGATGTCGGCGACGATTGGCACCGGCGCGCCCTGCACGATGTCTTTCAGCGCTGCAACGTCTTCAGGACGCGGCACGGCCACACGGACGACATCGGCACCGGCCTCGGCGAGTTCGCGGATCTCGGCGAGCGAGGTCTCGACATCGTGGGTCTTGGAGACCGTCATCGACTGAACAGAGATCGGGGCACCACCACCGATCTGGACATCACCAACATGGACGGCACGGGAGACACGGCGAGGACGTTGCATGGGGTAGACAGGAAAATCAACAGGGTTTATTGCAAAGCGCGACTCTAACCCATGCCATTGCTAAAGGCTCCCTGCTTTGCAGGCTTTTCGCGAGATTACCTGCGAAGGAATCGTTGCCTGCATGCTCCGGCTTCGCAGCCTACGTCACTCAGCCCAGCGCAGCCATAGCTGTTGCATCCGGTGGTCCGACATCGGCTTGTTGATGACCTCCATTGCCACGGGCTGCCAGTCATCCGACACCAGCACATGATCGATGCGGAAAAGCGGCAGCTTGTGGTTGTATGTCGCGCCCCAACCACGCCCGGCATCCCGCCATGCACTCTGCAAATCGCCTTTGACGCGGCGGTAGGCCCAATTGTGAGGCGTCGTGTTGAAGTCGCCCACGACAATGACGGGTGCCGTCTCAGCATCAAGCCAACCGCGAATGATCGTCGCCTCCTCTGCCCGATCCAAAATGGCCTGGCGGTATCGGCGCAGGAAATAGCGATACGGATGTAGCCGTGCCCACTCTTCAGGGTCTTCTTGCCATGGTTTCCTTGCCCCAAACGAACG
>CAYYHN010000220.1:0-557 GCA_964471245.1 uncultured Rhodothermaceae bacterium
AGGATCTGCTGCGCAAGATGCCGGGTGTGGTCGTGGAAGATGGCGAAGTGCAGGCGCGCGGCGAACAGGTACAGCGCGTACTTGTGGATGGCCGCGAGTTCTTTGGCAATGACCCAACGCTGGCGATCCGCAGCCTGCCCGCCGAGGTGATCGAGAAAATCGAGGTATTCGACAAGCAGAGTGAGCAATCGGAGTTTACCGGCTTCGACGATGGCAATGCGCAGCGGACGATCAACATTATCACGCGCAGTGGCAGCAGCAATGGGCAATTTGGCAAGAGCTACGGCGGTTACGGCTCCGACACGCGCTATCTTGCAGGTGGCAACATCAACGTGTTTGATGGTGATCGCCGCATCTCGATCATCGGGATGAGCAACAATGTGAACCAGCAAAACTTCTCGACGGAAGACCTGCTCGGCGTGGTGGGCAATACGCGCAGCCGCGGCGGCGGCGGCTTCCGAGGCGCTGGCGGCGGTCGTGGAGGCGGCAATCGCGGAGGGGGTGGTTTCCAACGCGGCGGCGGTATCGAGGGCCAGATCGTGCGTTTCAACTTACAG
>CAYYHN010000220.1:572-4735 GCA_964471245.1 uncultured Rhodothermaceae bacterium
CATGCGCTGGGTGGTAACTACATCGATACGTGGGGCAGCAAGACGCGGGTCTCCGGTAGCTACTTCTTCAATGCATCCGATAACACGAGCAACGTCGCGCTCGACCGCGAATACTTGCTTGGCGACGACCTGTCACAGTTCTACGACGAGACCGATAACTCGACGAGCGACAACTTTAACCACCGGCTCAACATGCGGGTAGAGCACACGGTCAATGAGCGCAACTCGTTCATCTTCCGCCCGTCAATCAGCCTGCAAAACAACGAAGCGCTGAGTCAGATCTTTGGGAGCAACACCCTAGATACCGGTGAACTACTCAGCACCACGACCAACAACTACTTCTCCGAGAACATCGGCTACAATTCGTCGAACAGTCTCCTCTGGCGGCACCGCTTGCCCAAGCGCGGGCGCACGATCTCGGTCAATGCAACGCTTGGTTTCAACAACAGCAATGGCGACAGCGAGCTGTTTTCGTCGAACCTGTTCGATGACCCGCGTACGGCTGACTTGATCGTCGACCAGCAGACCAACAACGACCGGAGCGGCACGACGCTCTCGGCCTCTGTCTCTTACACCGAGCCCATTGGCGAACGCGGCCAGTTGCAGTTTAGCTACCGCCCGTCGATCAGCAACAGCGACGCCGACCAGCGTGCCCTCACCTTCGACGCCGCCACGCAATCGTATTCGATCCTCGACGAATCCGTATCGAACGTGTTTAGCAGTCAGACGGTGCAGCAGCGCGGCGGCCTGAGCTTCCGCCTTCGCCAAGAGAAGGGCTTTGGCATGTTGCGCTTCGACGTGCAGCATACCACCCTGACGGGAGACCAAACCTTCCCCGTTACCTTTGGCCTCGAACGCACCTTCTTCGACGTGCTGCCTATGGCGATGTACCAATACCGCTGGACGCGCACCAAGAACATCCGGCTCTTCTACCGGACGAATACGAATACGCCATCGATCAGCCAGTTGCAGAACGTGATCGACAATACCAACCCGTTGCAACTCTCCAGCGGCAACCCCGACTTGGAGCAGAGCTACTCGCACACCGGCGTAATCCGCTACAGCAGCACCGACCCACAAGGCGGCCGTGTCTTCTTTGCGCTTGGCAGTTTCTCGGCGACGAGCAACACCATCGGCACGTCGTCGCTGATCGCCACGCGCGACACGACGCTGGCCGGGGGCGTGGTGCTGGCGCAGGGCTCGCAATTCTCGCAGCCGGTCAACGTCGGCACGTCGTGGAACGCGCGGACCTTGCTCACCCTCGGCTTGCCCGTCTCACAGATCAGCAGCAACGCCAACCTGAACGCGGGCTACACCTACACCCGCGCACCGGGCCTCATCAACAACGTGACCAACACGTCGGGCACGCATAACCTTAGCGGCGGCATCGTACTCGGCAGCAACATCAGCGAACGCGTCGACTTTACGTTTGACTATGCCCTCAATTACAACGTCGTCGAAAACACCGTCTACCCCGACCTCGATGCCGACTATGTCTTCCACCGCTACGGCGCGAAGGTCAACCTGCTGCCGTTTGGTCGGTTTGTGCTCGATACGCAACTGACGGCCACCAGCTACGTCGGCCTTGGCGAAGATGTAGACGACCACGTGGTGCTCTGGAACGCGGGCCTCGGCTACAAATTCCTGCGCGGCAACGGCGGCGAACTCAAGCTCATGGTCGCCGACATCCTCAACCAGAACACCAACATCGTCCGCACCGTCAACGAGTTCTACGTCGAAGACAACATCTCCAACGTCCTTGGCCGCTACGTCCTGCTGAACTTCACCTACACGCTGCGCAACTTCCGGCGGTAATTTTTGATGAGCCACTGATCGGCACGGATGAACACGGATGTGTGGTGCGCCACGAGGTGGAGTTGTTTTGGCCACGAATGGCGCGAAGGGGTTGGGGTGGCTTCGGTAGGGATTAGTGATGCGTTTGGAACGTTGGTGCGGTTGGGAACTGCGATTCTCGAATGAGCACGAATGGTGCAAGGTTTGGGCGATGTGCAGGTCCCTCTGTCGGGTTTAGATGAGCCACTGATCGGCACGGATGAACACGGATACGCGGTGCTGCTCTGCACGTCATCGCGAACCGCGTAGCGGTGTGGCGATCTCCAACTAAGGGCAACGCGGTGCCAAAATGAAGCAGATCGCTCCACTCACGGAGCCTGTGCTGAGCACAGTCGAGTCCCCACCTGCAACGCCCTCGCCCACAAGCGTAGCGAGCCCCTATCTGCGAGCAACGCGAGTCACTCTTTCTCCCTCTCATGCGCGCAGCGCATACCCATCCGCGAGCGCAGACAGCCCCCATCCACGAGGCGAAGCCGAGTCCCCACCCGCAACGCCCTCACCCTCAAGCGCAGCGAGTCCCTATCCGCGCGCAACGCGAGCCCCCTTTCTCCCTTTCATGCGCACAGCGCATCCCCCCTACTCTGCCCGAAGCGAGCGAGCCGGGTCGGCGCGGGCGGCGCGGAAGGACTGGGTGCCGACGGTGGCAGCGGCGATGAACAGGGCGAGGACGCCAGCAAGCACGAAAACGGTAGGGCCAAGGGTGATGTGGTAGGCAAAGCCTTCGAGCCAGCTCGTAACGAAGTAGTAGCCAACGGGCAAGGCAAGGACAAACGCGACGAGCACCAAGGCGAGGAACTCGCGCGAGAGCAGCAGCACCAATCCTGCCACCTGTGCGCCCAGCACCTTGCGGATGCCGATCTCCTTCGTCCGCTGCTCCGCCGAGAATGACGCCAAGCCAAATAGGCCGAGGCAAGCGATCAGGATGGCGATCAGCGCGAAGATGTTGGCCAGCGTACCGACGGTCATCTCGCGGCTGTACGTCGCCTCGTAGGCTTCATCGACGAAGCGGTAGCTGAACGGGATGCCCGGTGCGAAGGATGCATGGACGGCTTCGAGGCTGGCTAAGGCCTCTTGCGTGGCGCCGGGCTGCGTGCGCACATAGATGGTGCCCGGCTCTTCTGCGTCTAACCTGATGATAACGGGCTCAATAGCTGCGTACAGCGAGGTATTGTGGAAGTCCTCCACCATGCCGACAATCTGCCCCGTATCACCCCAGAAGGCGAGTTGCTGCCCCACCGGATCGTCGAAGCCCATGGCAGCAGCGGCACGCTGGTTGACGATGTAGCTCGTGGTCGAATCGCCCGCGACATCGTTTGCAAAGCCCCGCCCAGCGAGGATGTTCATGCCCATCGTCGGGATGAAATCGTGCTTGGTGGAAATGATGTTGAATAGGATACTAGCGTCAGGATCTTTGCCTTCCCATGTCGGGTCCGTAGTCGAATTGCCGACGTTGAGCGGATTCGTGTTGGCCGTAGAGACCGATGCAATGCCGGGCTGTTGCAGCAGCTCCTGCTTGAACGCCTCATATTGGCTACCAAGGTCGCCTTCGGCAGGCAGTGTCACAAGGTTCTCTTTATCCAAGCCTAGGTTCTTCGTGCGGATGTACTCGATCTGCTGGTAGATCGTGAACGTGACAATGATCAGCAGGATTGACATGCTGAATTGGAACACCACGAGCCCTTTCCGGAGCGCCGCATTGCCACCTCGTCGGCTGACGGCAGCACGCAGCACTCGCATCACCTCGAAGGAGGACAAGTAGAGCGCTGGATAGCTCCCCGCAACTATCCCCACCAATGCGGCCACACCAATGAATATCAACAAGTTGAGCCCGAGCAGGTCACCGAAATCAAAGCTCTTGTCGATGATCGTGTTGAAGCTCTGCAGCCCGGCAGCCAGCAAGACAAGCGCGAGTACCAACGCAAAGCCCGTCATCAGCAGCGATTCGCCCATGAACTGCCCGATCAGTGACATACGGGTTGCACCTACGGCCTTGCGGACGCCGATCTCGCGGGCGCGCCGCATCGACCGCGCGGTGGCAAGGTTCATGAAGTTGATGCAGGCAATCAGCAGGATGAACAGCGCGACAAAGATGAACAGGCGCACATACTCGATGCGTCCACCCACTAGTTCACCGCCTTCGTAATCGCCATACAGGTATCCATCGCTGTAGCGTGACAGAAACACGCTGGTGTTCGCCCCTTCGTGGTTGTCGCGGATAACCGATTCTACTTTGGCATTCAGGGCCGCGAGGTCGGTGCCGGCCTGCGTTTTCGCATAGATGCGTAGGCTGCTGTTCCCCCAATGATCCA
>CAYYHN010000220.1:4765-6971 GCA_964471245.1 uncultured Rhodothermaceae bacterium
AGACGTAATCGAACTGCAACGTGGACGTAGCAGGCGGGTCTTCGAAGATACCCGACACGGTGAAGTCTTTGCGGCTTTCCACATTGATCGTGGTCCCAATGACGGAACCGATTGGGCTGTCACCTGCAATTTTTTCGGCCAACGCACGTGAAATCGCCATTTGGTCCGGTGCACGCAGCACCTGATCGGCTTGTCCTTCGAGCAAGGAGAAGGAGAACATCTCAAAAAATGCCGATCCCGCGTGTTGCCCGCGCTCGCGGAACGCGTTGTTATCCGTCGTCAAGACCCGCTCCTGCGACCAACTCAGCAGGGCTACATGCTCAAACTCAGGATAATCCGCAGCAAACACGTCGGCGACGGGCTTGGGCATGGCTTGCCACGTGAACATCGCACCGTTCGTGAACGACACGTGGCGCTGCACTTGATAGAGGTCGTCGGCGTGCTCGTGGAAGCGGTCGGTGCGGTATTCATCTTGGACCCAAAGTAGAATGAAAAAGCTACACGCTAGCCCAATCGCGAGGCCAAATACATTGATGAACGAGTACGTCTTCTGGCGAAAGAAGCTGCGGAGAGCTGTCTTCAGGTAATTGCGCAACATGAGCATGCAGGCCAAGGTGGGACAGGCAGGTACAAGGTTAGAAACCCTTTGTACCCATCGCGTTTGCACGCCTACGCGAATAAACTCCCGAAAGGTGCGCCGCTTCTTGCGTTAGAGATGTTTGGCCACGAATGGCTCGAAGGGTTGGGGGTGGCTTCGGGTTGGGTTGGTGATGGATTTAATACAGCGTCGCGGTTGGCATGTGCGGTTCTCGAATGAGCACGAATGGTGCAAGGTGAGTACGGCGTGCAGGTCCCTCGGGCGGCTGAAGATTAGCCACGGATACTCACAGATGAACACGGATACGTAGTACACTCGCGACCGGAAGCAATTTCGGCCACGAATGGCGCGAAGGGTTTGGGGTGGCTTCGGTTGGGATTTGTGCTGCATTCAGAGCGGCGTCTCAGTTGCAGAACTCGGTTCTCGAATGAGCACGAATGGTGCAAAGCTGTGGCGGCGTGCCGGTCCCTTCAGCAGTGTTTGATTCGCCACGGGTGGTCGCGGATAAACACGGATGGTGTAGTATAGCACGTCATCGCGAACCGCTTAGCGGTGTGGCTATCTCCAACCCATGGCAACTTGGTGCCAACCCGAAGGAGATTGCTCCACCTTAGTGCTGGCTGATTCCTTCCTAGAGGCATTTCGGGTTGCGTGGTAGCCTGTTTCATTGGGTGCGGGCTGTTATCTTTCTTGGCCTCCTGTAGCTCGTCTCATATGGCCTCATTATTGTCTTATGGCTGCTGAATATCTGGTTCCTGCGCTCACTATCTTAAAAGACTTGTGTGCTGGTGAAGCAGGCGGTGCGATTATGAAAGGGTTGATGGATGCCAGCCGCATGAAGCGCGTGATTGGGCAAACCGATACCCAGTTTCCAAAAGGCTTTCATGTTGCTGAAGCCTTGGAGGAATGGCGTGGTACCTTTCAATTTCAGGGCATCGTCTCAAACCTTGTGTTCGAAGGTGCTATTCCAGAAGTCGATCGGCAGATGCTTAAGGGCTTTCTGGGGGCGACCAACTTTGCGGGCGGGGAAGCGCGTGCACAACTTGTCTTGGCACGTTTTGTGACCAATCTGGTCGACGCATTCCTAACAAGCGATGCTGGCACAGCCATCAGTACCAAAGCCATCCGGCTTGACTTGGCACGCCTGCAGGATGACCTCAATACCCAGACGGATACCCTCAAAACCGCTATAACCGGAACCGCACATGGATTCGAACGCTACTTGACGCACGTGGCACGTGAATGCGCCGATCTCATTGCGCTACGTGGTATTGACCCGAATGAGAGTGATGCGACCCAGCGCAACGATCCGATGCATCTGGCGAACGTTTTTGTTTCCATGCGCGTCATGCAAGGGATGCGCCAACGACCTGACGACGATGAGGCACGGCAAAATAGCTTCCACGAAGACCATGCGCAGGGCGACACAGCAGCTAAGGCGGTCATTGCGCAGACCCATCGATTGGTATTGCTTGGCGAACCGGGGAGTGGCAAGACAACGCTCATCCGCCACATGGCATGGGAGCTAGCCCAGCACCATTTAGGGGCATTGACGGCCGATGCCAAGCCATTAAGCGATGCATGGCCTGCCGATAAGCCGCTTCCGCT
>CAYYHN010000221.1:0-2455 GCA_964471245.1 uncultured Rhodothermaceae bacterium
CAGGTCGGAAGGGTTTAGGCGTATCCGCCTTGGAATGCTTGGATGATGGAGTCGCCCACAAAGCGAACCGACTCCTCATCGGCACGCCATGCCGCCAAGGCATTCAGTGCGTGGATGTAGGCATCCGCAGAGGCTTTGAGCGTATCGGTGTCAGCAGCCTTACCCATGAAGCACGGTCCTCCAGCTTCAATCAGTACCGACACCTCGCCAAGGGCATCAGCTCCTGAGCCAACGGAGCGGATGGTGAAGCTGTTGAGCGTATGGCTTTCGCGGACAGCGTGGTCGATGGCGCGATAAAGGGCATCCACAGGACCATCACCCGTCCCGTGCGCTTCGCGGACTTCGCCCGTACGCAAGTGATTGACTTGGACGAAGGCTTCCGGCTTGCGGCCCGTCCCAGTTGAGACTTCCATGTGTTTGATGGCGAAATACGGTGCGTCCATTTTTTTCTCCTGTTGATTGACCATGTGCAGCAGATCTTCGTCGTGCACCTCTTTCTTTTGGTCGGCGAGGGCGACGAATCGGGCATAGATTTCCTCTTTCTTGGCAGCAGGGACCTGCACGCCAAGCTTTTCGAGACGTTGGAAAAGACCATGCCGACCTGAGTGACGCCCCAGCCGTATCGCTTCTATCGACTGTCCAACGTCCTCTGCACGCATGATTTCGTAGGTTTCGCGCCGCTTGAGCACGCCATCCTGATGGATGCCAGCCTCATGTGAGAAGGCATTGCGTCCAACTATTGCCTTGTTAGGCTGCACCACGAACCCCGACGAGGTCGCCACCATCTGGCTCGTTTCCGTTAGGAGTTTCGGGTTAATGCCCGTCGTCATCCCAAACCGATCAGCGCGAACATTAATGGCCATGACGACTTCCTCGAGCGCCGCATTACCGGCACGCTCACCGATGCCGTTGATGGTGCACTCAATCTGGCGCGCTCCTGCAAGAATGCCGCTGAGCGAGTTGGCAACGGCCAGCCCTAAATCATCGTGGCAATGCGTTGAGAGGACGACGCCTTCGGGTAACGTACAGCACTCCTGCACCGCCGTGAACAAAGCTGCATATTCACTCGGCGTGCAGTAGCCTGTCGTGTCGGGAATGTTGATGGTCGTAGCACCTGCATCAACCGCTGCTTGGATGACTTCGCAGAGATAAGGAATACCTGTCCGCCCGGCATCTTCTGCACTAAACTCTACATCGTCCGTGAACGTTTTAGCAAGCGTCACGGCATCGACCGCCATCTGCTTGATCGTCGCGCGCTTCTCCTCGATGGTGTTTCCGTAGCGCGGATCACTAAACTTGCTTTCGAGGTGGATATCGCTGGTGGCAATAAACGTGTGAATGCGGGTCCGCAAGCCGCCTGCTAAGGCTTGCGCTGCGGCAACAATATCGACCTTGGTAGCACGAGCGAGCGCGCAAACGACAGGCCCTTGCACTTCGGTTGAAATACGCTGGACAGCTTCAAACTGCCCCGGAGATGAAACAGGAAAGCCTGCTTCGATGACATCCACGCCGAGACGTGCCAATTGGTGTGCAATGCGCACTTTTTCAGGCACCGTCATGGCAGCCCCGGGGGCTTGTTCGCCATCACGAAGCGAGGTGTCAAAAATGATGATTCGATTGGAATCCATGATGTGCTAGACGTACTGGATTGGAAGTTTTGTGGGCTTGGCGAGGTGGCGTCTGCAGTGGGTTACCACAACAGACGCCTTCGTAGTCGCAGCCCACTCCCGGACCGCATCCTGTCTAGTTTATGTAGCATGCATTCAACCATCGCAGGTTCACCGAGTTTAGCTTTGGGCAGGCATTGCCATCTGCTCATTGATGGCCGCAACCACAGCCGCTCCCATTTGCAAAGTTGACACCAAGGTGTCGCCATCTCGCCACAGATCGCCCGTACGATAACCAGCATCCAACGCGCGCTGTACAGCGGCACGCACAGCGTTGCCTGCTTCGGCCTCTTGCAATGCGTCTAACATCATCGCGGCACTAAGAATCATTGCTAATGGATTCGCTTTTCCTTCGCCAGCGATGTCGGGCGCGCTGCCATGCACGGGTTCAAACAACCCAACTGAACCACCCAAGCTTGCCGAAGGCAACATGCCGAGGGAACCCGGCAACGTGGCGGCCAAATCAGAGAGGATATCGCCGAAGAGGTTGCCGGTGAGGATGACATCAAACTGCCGCGGATCGCGCACCAGTTGCATGGCGGCGTTGTCCACGTACAAGTGATCAAGTTCGATCGATGGGTAGTGTGCCGCGTGCACCTCATTCACCACTGTACGCCATAACTGTGAGACGGCAAGCACGTTGGCTTTGTCTACCGAAGTCACGCGGCCACCCCGGCTTGCCGCCCACTTGAACGCAACATGGGCCACACGTGAAATCTCCTCACGCGAATACCGCATGGTGTTGAAGCCCTCGGCTCCATCGTTCCCACGCGGTTCGCCGAAGTAAA
>CAYYHN010000221.1:2465-4708 GCA_964471245.1 uncultured Rhodothermaceae bacterium
CACGTACCACCAGCAAGTCAACACCAGCAACCAAGTCCGCACGAAGCGGCGACGCAGCAGCCTGCGATGGGTGTACCGAGACCGGGCGCAGGTTAGCATACACCCCTAGTGCTTTGCGCAGTTGCAGTAGCCCCGACTCCGGTCGCATAGCACCTGTATGATGATCCCATGCAGGACCGCCGACGGCACCCAACAGCACGGCGTCTGCAGCTTTACATGCCGCCAACGCCTCATCAGGTAGAGGCACGCCATGAGCATCTAGGGCCGCACCACCAATAGCGTGATGGTGCCATGTGATCGAGAAGCCAAACGCATCCGACACGGCCTCAACGACGTTGCATGCAGCCGCCATCACTTCCGGGCCGATGCCGTCTCCGGGCAGTTGAACGATGGAATAGTTTTTCGACATGTCGTCCGATTTCAGTGTGGTGAAGGATTCGAAGCCGCGCGTTAAACAGGTGCGGCGGCTGTATCAGAAGGCTTTTCGCGTTTCAGCCAACTCATCATCTTCCGCAGCTTCTTGCCAACGGTCTCGATGGGATGCGTCTTCGAAGCTGCCCGCATCTTCGTCATGTTGGGCATTCCGTTTTCGCACTCGTCAATCCACTCACGCGCAAATTCGCCCGACTGGATTTCGCCGAGGATCTTCTTCATCTCGGCCTTCACTGTTTCGGTGATGAGGCGAGGACCGCGCGAGTAGTTGCCGTACTCAGCTGTGTCGCTGATGGAGTAGTTCATGTACTCCAAGCCGCCTTCGTAGTACAGGTCGACGATGAGCTTGAGTTCGTGGAGCACTTCGAAGTACGCCAGTTCTGGCGGGTACCCGCCTTCCACTAGCGTCTCGAAGCCAGCCTTGATGAGCGCTTCAGATCCGCCACAGAGAACGGCTTGTTCACCAAACAAGTCGGTCTCGGTCTCGTCCTTGAAGTTTGTTTCGATCACACCAGCACGCGTACAGCCAATGCCTTTCGCATAGCTCAGCGCCAGATCCAAGGCCCCACCAGAAGCGTCCTGTGCAACTGCGACGAGTCCGGGAACGCCTTTGCCGTCTTCAAACATGCGCCGCACGAGGTGCCCCGGCGACTTGGGAGCGACCATAAACACATCCACACCTTCTGGCGGAGTGATTTGCCCGTAGTGCACGTTGAAGCCATGCCCAAATCCAAGCACTTTGCCCGGCGTCATGTGTGCTTCAATCTCTTTCGCATACACCTTGCCTTGGTACTGATCAGGGATCAGCACCATGACGACATCGGCCCATGCAGCAGCTTCGCTCACGGGCATGACGGCGAGGCCTTTTGCCGTTACCATTGGTGCGGATGGTGATCCATCGCGAAGGCCAACGGCTACCTGCACACCGCTTTCGTGGAGATTGAGGGCGTGCGCATGGCCTTGGCTGCCATACCCGATGATGGCAACTTTCTTGTTCTGGATGAGGCCGAGATCGGCATCGTAATGTACGTTCATGAGAATGCGTTGAGATGCTAGGATGGATATAGTCTGTTTGGTTGCGGCTTAATCGGCGTCTTCGAAGGGCATGTCTCGGCTGAGTGCTACGCGGCCGCTGCGGGCAATTTCAAGGATGCCATGCGGTTGCATCATGCCCATAAAGGCGTTCACTTTAGTCGTTGGCCCAGTTAGCTCGAAAGTCATCGTGGTCGGTGTGATGTTGATGACCTTACCACGGAAGATTTCCAGCGTATCGAGCAGTTCGGCGCGATTCGCTGAAGTGTAGCCCACCTTGAGCAAGCACAGCTCGCGCTCGACGTAGGCTTCCTCGGTGAGGTCTTGCACCACAAGGGTGTCGACCAAATTGTTGAGTTGCCGCAGGACTTGCCCGATGATGCGGTCGTTGCCAGTGGTGACCAGCGTCATCCGCGACACCGTAGGATCATCGGTTTCGCCCACCGCGACACTTTCGAGGTTGAAGCCGCGTGCGGAAAACATGTTGGCCACGCGGTTGAGTGCGCCAATGCCGTTTTCGAGCAACACGGAAATCACGTGTCGGTGCACCTGCTCGGCATCGCCCTTCCTGCAAGGGCTCTCCGGCGGCTTTTTTTCGATAGACCTGTTGGGGGGTTAACGTCGTCATCATTGCAATTCGCCGGAATAGAGCGTTGGGTTGTTTAGGCGCAATCGTCAGGGCTAAAGCGCTGCGTGATCATGTCATCAGTAGCGGCACCTGCAGGCACCATTGGGAAGACCATCTCCTCTTGGATGACTTGGAATTCCATCAATACGGG
>CAYYHN010000221.1:4726-6951 GCA_964471245.1 uncultured Rhodothermaceae bacterium
GTTGATGGCCCACGCTTCCGCAATCACGGACTCGACGTCCTCAGGCTTCGTCGCACGAAGGCCTACACAATGGTAAGCCTCAGCAAGCTTGACGAAATCGGGGTTGGTATCGCTGAGGTCGGTGTGGCTGTAGCGCTCGGCGTGAAACAGCTCTTGCCACTGCCGCACCATGCCGAGGAAACTGTTGTTGAGCACGACGATCTTCAGCGGCAGCTTGTGTTTCGCTGCCACAACCATTTCCTGCGCATTCATCAGGAAGCCGCCATCGCCGTTGATGGAAATGACGGGCAAATTCCGATCGCGCACACCAAAGGCGGCTCCCATCGCCGCAGGCATCGAGAAGCCCATTGTGCCAAGCCCACCCGAGGTAATGTGCGAGCGCGGCTCAACATATTGGAAGAACTGCGCCGCCCACATCTGATTTTGCCCCACATCGGTCACAACAATGGCATGGCCTTGCGTCTGCTCGCGCAGCTTTTGAATGATGTACTGCGGCCTCAAGGCACCATCATCTTCGAAATCCATCGGGCACGCGGCTTTCCATTCAGCAATTTGCGCGTGCCAATCTGAATACGGCTTGTGATAAACTTGCGGCATCAACTGATTGAGGACATGCTTCACATCGCCTAGAATCGGGCAATTCACAGGGATGTTTTTCGAGATGCAAGCCGGGTCGATGTCGATATGGATGATGTCGGCATGGGGAGCCCATGCTTCGAGCTTGCCCGTTACCCGGTCGTCGAAGCGTGCGCCAACGGCAATCAGCAAGTCCGTGTGCTGCACCGCCATGTTGGCGTACCATGTGCCGTGCATGCCAAGCATGCCGAGCGAAAGGGGATCATTTTCTGGAAAGGCACCAAGCCCGTGCAACGTCGTCGTGACAGGGATATTGGTTTTGCGCGCCAGTTCCGTCAACTCACTTGTGGCGTTACTCCCTACCGTTCCACCACCTACGTACAGTAACGGGCGTTCCGACTTTGCGATCATTTCGGCCGCCATCTGAACTTGACCCGCTTCCCCCTTCGTCACATACGAATACCCGCGCAGCTTACGCGGTTGTGCCGGATAGTGAAACGCCGTCGACGAAGCCAGCACATCCTTGGGTAGATCGACCACCACGGGACCGGGTCGCCCTGTGCGCGCAATGTGGTAGGCCGCCTTGATTGTTTCGGCCAAGTCCTCCACCCTCCGTACCAAGAAGTTGTGCTTGGTGATGCTGCGCGTCACACCAATGGTATCGGTCTCTTGGAATGCGTCATTGCCAATGAGATGCGTTGGGACCTGCCCCGTGAAGACAACAATCGGGATGGAGTCCATGAACGCGTCAGCGATGCCGGTCACGCAATTGGTGGCACCCGGTCCACTAGTGACCAAGACCGTCCCAACTTCTCCAGTCGCCTTGGCGTAGCCCTCGGCTGCATGTGTCCCGCCTTGCTCATGCCGTACCAAGATGTGCTGAAACGACGGCTGTAGTTGGGCCATTGCGTCATAAATCTTAATCACTGCGCCACCGGGATGGCCAAAGACGTATTTGACGCCTTCTGCTTCCAAGGAGCGGATGAAGATCTCGGCTCCGGTTAGCGTAGTGCCTTCGTGTTCTGCGGCAGGGTGCATCGCGGGCTCATTGCCCGCTTGCCCGTCACCGAGCGTCTCAGAAGTTGCTTGTTGGTACGCGTTCATGAGTCAGGTTTAGGCGTGTTTGGAAGAAACTGAAGTGGCATCGTTCACTGCGCCATCTCCTCCAGCAGGGAAGCTTGGCACACGGAGCACGGCCCCTTGTGAGGCACTTGTTACGAAATAGGTGTAGCGCTCGAGGTAGCCACCTTTGATGCGCGCATTGAATGGAGGCAATTGCGCCAAACGACGTGCGATCTCCTCATCAGGCACGAGCAAGTCGATGCGGTTTTCCTCGATGTCAATACGGATGCGGTCGCCGGGCTCTACGGCTGCAATGGGACCACCTGCTGCGGCTTCTGGCGAACAATGGCCAATGCTCAGACCACGCGTGCCTCCAGAAAATCGACCGTCTGTTACCATAGCAACCGACGTATCAAGCCCCATGCCAGCCAATGCTGAAGTTGGCTGCAGCATTTCGGGCATACCTGGGCCGCCACGTGGTCCTTCATAGCGAATCACTATCACTTCGCCGGGCTGCACTTCGCCGCCCAAAATGCCAGAAACGGCGGCATCTTGCGTCTCGAAAATGCGCGCCGGGCCTTCGAACG
>CAYYHN010000222.1:0-6939 GCA_964471245.1 uncultured Rhodothermaceae bacterium
AGGAACGCGCCGACCTCTTCGGGGCGCGTGGTGACGGTGATCCGCGATTGCGCTTCGCCGAAGCAAAGGGCGTCGAGGCGCACGTCGCCTTGGGTAAGGTCGATCGTTGCGCCAAGGCCATTGCTGTGGAGCACGCTCTCGGCCAGCGCGATCAGCAGGCCGCCATCGGCAACGTCATGGGCGCTTTGGAGGAGTCCGGCTTGGATAAGCGCGAGCGTAGCCTGCTGGACGGTGTGCTCTTCATCGAGGTCGAAGTGGGGCGCATCGCCTGCGCGGAGGTCGTGGCACGTGGCGAGGTATTCGGAGCCGCCGAGGTCGTTCGGGTGCACCCACGCGTTGGGTGTTAGCAAGAAGACGGCATCGCCTGCGGTCTTGAAGTCGGCCGTCATCGTGTGCTTCGTTACGTCCTCCACGAGGCCGAGCATGCCGATGGTTGGCGTTGGGAAGACGGCGCCTTCAGGGCTTTCGTTGTAGAACGACACGTTGCCGCCCGTAACCGGCGTGCCTAGCTTCCGGCACGCATCGCCCATCCCGCCGACGGCCTCTTTGAAGACCCAGTAGACTTCGGGCTTGTACGGATTGCCGAAATTCAAACAGTTGGTGATGGCCACAGGCTTACCGCCTGAGCAGACCACATTACGTGCGGATTCCGCGACGGCAATCTGCCCACCTTTGCGCGGGTTGAGGTAGACGTAGCGGCCGTTGCAGTCCGTCTTCGCCGCCAAGCCTTTGTTGGTGCCTTTGATGCGCACGACGGCCGCATCTGACGGCCCCGGCCCGACGACGGTGTTTGTTCGCACCATCGTGTCGTACTGCTCAAAGACCCAGCGCTTCGACGCAATGTTGGGCGCGGCCAGCAGCGTCAGCAGCGTGTCGCTGACGGCGTCGGTGGTGAGGTCGTCCAGCGTTGCCACATCGAACGCCGACGTTTCGTCGAGGTAGGCGGGGCGTTGCGTTTGGCGGTGGTAGACGGGTGCGCCGCCGCCGAGGACGAGGTGCTCGGCAGGCACATCGGCCATGAGGTCGCCGTGCCAGTAGACTTTGACGCGGCCATCGCCGGTGACTTCGCCGATGCGTACGGCGTGCAAGTCCCACTTCTCGAAGATGGCTTCGAGTTTGGCTTCGTAGCCGGGCTTGCAGACGATCAGCATGCGCTCTTGACTCTCGGAGAGCATCAACTCGTACGGCGTCATGCCGTCTTCGCGCATCGGCACGCGGTCGGCGTGGATGATCATGCCGCTCTCGCCCTTGGCGCTCATCTCGCACGAGGAGCATGTGAGGCCCGCCGCGCCCATGTCTTGGATGCCGACGACCGCACCCGACTTGATGACTTCGAGCGTCGCTTCCAGCAGCAGCTTTTCGGTGAACGGGTCGCCCACCTGCACGCTCGGGCGCTTCGCTTCGCTTTCTTCGCTGATCTCTTCGGAGGCAAACGTCGCGCCGTGGATGCCGTCGCGCCCGGTCGCCGAGCCGACGATGTAGACGGCGTTGCCCACGCCCTCCGCAATCGCCGACGCTGTGTCGCCGACCTTAACGATGCCGACGCTCATCGCGTTGACGAGCGGGTTGCCTTCATAGGCCGGGTCGAAGTAGACCTCGCCAGCCACCGTGGGCACGCCAAACGAGTTGCCGTAGTCGCCGATGCCGCGCACGACGCCATCGAACAGGTAGCGCACGCGCGGGTTGTCGAGTGAGCCAAACCGCAGCGAGTTGCGCGAGGCAATGGGTCGCGCGCCCATCGTAAAGATGTCGCGTTGGATCCCGCCCACGCCTGTCGCCGCGCCTTGGTACGGCTCGACTGCCGACGGGTGGTTGTGGCTCTCAATCTTGAAGGCACACGCCAGCCCATCGCCGATGTCGACGAGGCCCGCGTTTTCCTCGCCAGCTTCGACGAGCATCGCCTCGCCGTCGCGGGGCAGCGTCTTCAGGATGGCGATGGAGTTCTTGTATGAGCAGTGCTCGCTCCACATCACCGAATAAATACCGAGTTCGACGAAGGTGGGCGTGCGCCCTAGTTTTTCGAGGATCCAGCCGTACTCTTCTTCGGTCAACCCGTGGTCGAGTGCGAGTGCGAGGTTGACTTCCGGCTCCTGCGGCAGCGTGGCGGCCATAGACAAAGATGGACGTGTGAAAGGTGGAAAAGTCCGAGGAAGAACGTTGGGCGCGCGGCTCGGTTGAGCACACGCCGCAACAGCGCCACATGATACAACGCGGACCTGTCGCAGATCCGCACCTAACCTGAACTGTGCCGCGAAAGCTTTGTCAATTCATGTCTACAGTCCATCCAATATGGCGCAAACACGCTATGGTTTGCTTTTGCAACCAGTCATACTCTGTGCGTGGTAGCCTTACGGAGGGCAGCCAACACATTGGCCGGGGTAGGGCACGCACGTCTCAGGTGGTACACACCGCCCCACTCGCGGCCAATGACCTTCTCAGACCCCGGCGCAGTAGGTGGGCTGCGCCGGGGCTTTTTGGTACGCTCACTCTGTTCGCTTTAGGACGTTCGCGATGCTCACTTTGGTACTTGGGACGCTCGCTGTTGGCTCGCTTACGCACTCGCTCTCCCTCTCGCCCGTTCTCAATTTCCCCCATTCTCGCCCACAGGGCAACCCCATCCGCGAGGCGCAGCCGAGTCCCCACCCGCGAGCACCCATCCACGAGGCACAGCCGAGCCCTTCACACCACCGCTGGTTCGAGTAGTTGCAGCGTCCCCGCGTCGGCGTTGAGTTCGGCTTCGATGCCGAGGGGGACGGTGAACTTGTCGGCGATGTGGCCGATCATGGCGCCGTGGTAGGCGGGGATGCCGAGCGGTTGGATGTGGTCGAACAGGACTTCTTCGAGCGTGAAGGAACTGTAGCCGCTGTCAGCGCCGCAGTCGGTGCATTTGCCGAAGACGAAGCCTGCGATCTGGTCGAGTACGCCCGCAAGCTTGAGTTGCGTCATCATCCGGTCGACGCGGTAGACGGCTTCGTTGATGTCTTCGAGGAACAGGATGTGTCCACTCCAGTCGGGGAGGTAGTCCGAGCCGATGATGGCCGTCAGCACCGTCAGGTTGCCGCCGACGAGGCGACCGCGCACGGTGCCGGGCGTAATCGTGCGTACACGGTCGTCGATCTGCGCAAGGTTGTCGCCTTTGTCGGTTGGGTTTTGGAGCAGCGGCGTCTGTGCGTCGAAGAGCAGCGGGCGCGTATGGTCGACGGTGAACTGGTTCCACGTGGAGAGGCCGTTGGGGCCGTGGAAGGTGACGAGGCCGGTTTTGGCGTAGAGACCCACGAGCAAGGCCGTCACGTCGCTATAGCCCATCAAGATTTTCGGGTTTGCCCGGATGACGTCGTAGTCGAGGTGGGGCAGCGTGCGGGCTGCGCCCCAGCCACCTGTCACGGCGAAGATGTGGTCTACGTCGGGGTCGGCGAACATGCGATTGAGGTCGGCGGCGCGTGCTTCGTCTTTGCCTGCAAAGTAGCCCCAGCGATCTTGTGCGTGCTGCCCGAACTTCGTCTTCAGCCCGAGGGCGTCCAGCGTCTCTTCGAGAATCTCGAAGCGGACGGGTTGGTGCGTGATGCTCGCCGGACTGACCACGCCAACGGTATCGCCCGGCGCAATGCGCTTCGGTTTGAGTACGTCCTGCGTGGCGAATGTGTTTAGAGATGGCAGCAAGGGTGCACCGAGCAAGGCAGCTCCCGTGCTTTTGACGAATTGGCGGCGCGAGGACATGGGCGATGAGTCGGGATAAAGCGTGATAGGTAGGTTGCAAGATGCCAACCACCGGGCGCAAGCGCAACGACTCGCTGACTAAGTTCACCCGCGATCTTCATGTGCCGTCCTTGAGCCCGAGGGAGCCAGATACGTTATTTGCGGCATTCGGCCTCCTCTTTTGTTCGAACAACTGCCCGAGCCATGTCCCACATCGAAACCGCGCTAGCCAAAGTCGGCTGCCACGTCGATCCTGAAACGAAAGCTGTCGTGCAGCCGCTGCACATGGCGACCACCTACGAGCGTGGTCCTAGCGGCGACTATCCGGGCGGCTACATCTATTCGCGGCACGGCAACCCCACGCGTAATATGTTCGAAGCGACCTTGGCGAGCCTCGAAGGCGGTGCCACGTGCGCAGCGTTCGCTTCGGGTATGGCTGCGTCGATGGTGGTCCTGCAAGCCTTGGGTGCTGGTGCCCACGTTGCCCTCGCCGACGACCTCTACTACGGCGTCCGCCACTTGGCGACCACGCTTTTCGCCGATTGGGGCCTTTCATGTACGCTGTTCGATGCCTCCGATCCCGCCAACCTCGATGCGGCGCTGCAAGCAAACACCGCACTGGTCTGGATCGAGACGCCGTCGAACCCTATGCTCAAAGTAGCCGACATCGAGGCTTTAGCCACGTGCACCCATGCCGCTGGTGCCCGCCTCGTCGTCGATGGGTCGTGGACGACACCGTTGTTGCAACGCCCACTCGACCTAGGGGCCGACCTCGTCGTGCATTCGGTGACGAAGTACCTCGCGGGGCATTCCGATGTGTTGGGCGGAGCCGTCGTTTGCCGCGAAGAGGACGCGCTGTTTGAACGCATTCGTGCGATCCAGCAAGGCGGCGGACCGGTGATGGATCCCTTCAGCGCATGGCTGGCGATGCGTGGCATGCGCTCGCTCGCCCCTCGGCTCCGCCAACAGTGCGCCACCGCACGCATGCTCGCCCTCTTCCTCGATCACCATCCGCTCGTCACCAAGGTGCACTATCCAGGCCTCGCCGCGCACACCAACCACGACGTAGCCACACGGCAGATGGCCGACTACGGTGGGATGCTCTCGTTCGAAGTATGGGGAGGTGCCGAGGATGCATTAGGCGTTGCGAATCGGTTGCAGGTCTTTACCCAAGCGACGAGCCTTGGCGGCACGGAAAGCCTCATTGAGCACCGCGCCTCCGTCGAGACGCCGCCGCACAGTACGCCGGATACGTTGCTACGCTGCTCCATCGGCCTCGAACACCCGGATGACTTGCTTGAAGACCTGATCCAAGCCCTTGGGCAGGCCTAAGTATGAACGAAGTGGCCATCGCATGTGCCACCTTCTACATTCCATCTTCCGCGTTCTACACTCAGCCTTCCAATGAACTGTTGCTCTCGGCAGTGCCAAGGCATAGAAGCCTTTTTCGACGACAAGGTGGCGCAGCGCGAATTGCGATCCTACCAAAAGCGCGGCCCACGCAAGACGACGCGGTTGTTGCTCGACGCCGTGCGCACGCGCCTACGTGGCAAGGGCCGCTTGCTCGATATTGGCGGCGGCATCGGTGCGATCCAGCACGAACTCGTACCTACGACGCTCGCCCATGCGACCAGCGTTGATGCCTCGCCTGCCTACCTCGCCGCCGCCCAACAAGAAGCCACGCGCCGCGGCTACGCCGAGCACACTACCTACATTGCAGGCAATTTCGTGGATGTCGCAGAGACCGTCGATCTGGCCCACGTCGTCACGCTCGACCGCGTCATCTGCTGCTTCGACGATGTTGATGCGCTGGTGCAGCAGTCTGCCGCCAAAGCCGAGCACCTCTACGCTCTCGTCTTCCCCCGCGACCATTGGTTGAATCGCCTCATGTTTCCGCTGATCAACCTGATCTCAAGGCTGCAGCGCGCCGACTTTCGCATTTTCTTGCATCCATCGCAGCACGTAGAAAGTCTGCTGGCTGATGCGGGTTTTGAGCGCTGCTTTTTAGAAAAGACACTGCTTTGGCAAGTCCGCGTTTTCCAGCGCAGGGTTGCCTGATGTCTTTTTGTGTGAGGCCCGTTGCATCAGCCGCCAAAATCTTGTTATTTCGGAACCGCTTCCGAATTTTGGGCTGATGCTGTGCCCATCCGATGCTTGTGAAACCGTGTTGCTATGAAGCTTCCTTTCTTTCTGGCCAACCGCTTTGTGGCCTCCGAATCGCTTGACGGCGCACTGCCCGTCGTTAAAGAACTCAATGCCAAAGGCTTGCACGTCACACTCGATCTTTTGGGCGAGTACGTAAGTGACCGATCGGTGGCCGAAGAGTCGCGTGACCTCTACATCGATCTGTTGCGCCAGTTGGGGAAGATGCGCGAAACGGAAGGGGTAAAGAGCACCATCTCGATCAAGCTTTCGATGATGGGCCAGAAGATCGACTACGAATACGGCCTCGCCAATCTCTGGAAGCTTATGGAGGTCGCCAAAGAGCAGGACATCTTCGTCCGGCTCGACATGGAAGGCAGCGACATCACCGAATCGACGGTCTCGATGTTCGAAGCCGTCTACCCAAGCTATCGGGACCACGTGGGCATTGTGCTCCAAGCGTACTTGCACCGCACCGCCGAAGACGTGGCGCGAATGTGTGAGCTAAACGCCCGCGTGCGTATTTGCAAAGGCGCCTATGGTGAGCCCGAGGGCATCGCGTGGCAGAAGATGCCCAAGATTCGCGAGCGCTACATCGACTACATGCAGCAACTCATCACGAAGGCGCGCTACCCCGGCATCGCTACGCACGACAATAAGCTGATCGACGCCACGAAGCAATTCACACGCGAGAACAACATCGGCGCGGATCGCTTCGAATTCCAGATGCTCTACGGCATGCGCCCCGAGACGCAAGTAGAACTCGCGAAGGAAGGCTACAACATGCGCGTCTACGTCCCCTACGGCACCGAGTGGCTTCCCTACTACAGCCGCCGCCTGCGCGAGCGCAAGGAAAACGTCTGGTTCCTACTGAGCAACCTCGTGCGGAAATAGGACTGCTTCCACCGCAGCGAATGCATATGCTGAGTTTCCTATACCACTGAAGCAAGACCGAGAGCATCTTGCAGTTGCATGTGAGACGTGTTTTTGAGCGGAAACGAGCCAGTTTAAGTTCCCCTCCTGGACAAGGAGGGGAAAGGGGTGGTAGAACAGGAACGGGCTTTCAGCATAATCCAACCACCCCCAACCCCTCCTTGTCTA
>CAYYHN010000223.1:0-6887 GCA_964471245.1 uncultured Rhodothermaceae bacterium
AAGCACTTGCCGTCGACACTACACCGATTGACCCAACCCAATCGCTCGTGTGGGGCTTCTGCCGCTCGCTTCGGCATGAGCACCCCGAGTTGCGCTGCACCACGGTTGACCTGCACAACGAGGCAACGGCTGACGTGCTCCTCAACGAGGTCCTAGCAACCTCACAGGAAGACCAAGTTGCTTGGCGAAGTGACACACGCTACGTAGCACGCCTCCGCCCGATGCCAAGCCATGAGGACGCTGCACATCTCGCAGAGACATCCGTAGACGCACCGCTCCGTCTTTCGCGTCCTGCCACAGGTCGACTCGACCAATTGATGTGGACGCCGTACACCCGCGAAGCACTAGCACCGCATGCCGTGGAGATCCGCGTAGAAGCCTCGGGATTAAACTTCCGCGACGTGCTCAAAACGCTGCACCAATACCCTGACCCGGAGGGCACCTCGGACTGGCTGGGCGATGAATGTGCGGGAACGGTCGTCAATGTAGGCCATGCCGTAACGTCGGTGGCCGTGGGGGATGCCGTGCTCACCATAGCGCCCCACAGCTTCAGCCGCTATGTCACAGTGGAAGAGACCCGCGTGCTCAAGAAGCCGGAAACACTGTCTGTTGCAGAAGCGGCTACGCTCCCGGTTGCGTATCTGACGGCCTACTACGCGCTCGACTATTTGGCGCGCCTGCGTCCGGGCGAACGCGTGCTGATCCATGCCGCAGCAGGCGGCGTTGGGCAAGCGGCCATACAGTGGGCCCAGCACGTCGGCGCCACCATTTTTGCGACAGCAGGCACTGAAACCAAGCGTGATTGGCTGAAGGCGCAGGGCATCACGCATGTGCTGGACTCGCGGTCGACGCATTTTGCGCAAGGCATTCGAGAGGCCACTGATGGCGAAGGCGTTGACGTTGTGCTTGGCGCGATGACGGATGCGATCTTTGCCGAGAGCTTGAACGTACTCCGTCCTCATGGGCGCTTCCTCGACATCGGTAAGCAAGCAAGCGCGGCCACGATGCCTGTGCTGGACGACAACCGCGCGTATTTCAGCATCGACCTTGAAAGCCTGACGCGCAACCGCACGGAGCTTGTGCACGCGCTGCTTGAAGAGGTCAGCAATCATATAGAGAAGGGGCACCTCGATCCGCTCCCGGTCGAGACGTTCTCCGTACGCGATGCAGAGCAAGCGTTCCGCCACATGGCCCAAGCCAAGCACATGGGTAAGATTGCGCTGATGTGGGATACGAAGACGTTACTGGCTATTGCTCCGAGGGAAAAGCCGCTCTTCCGAGACGATTCGGCGTATTTGATTACGGGTGGGCTCGGCGCACTGGGCCTGGCTACGGCTCAATGGATGGCAGAGCAAGGCGCTCGCCATTTGGCCTTGGTAAGTCGCAAGTCACCTAAGGCAAATGTGCAAGAAGCCTTGGCACGTCTGCGAGAGCAAGGGGCAACGGTTCATACCTTCGCCTGCGATGTTAGTGAGGCCAAGGGCGTTGAAGATCTGTTCGCAACCATCCAAAATGATTTGCCGCCGTTGCGAGGCATCCTACATGCGGCAGGCGTGTTGGAAGATGGTGCGATCCTAAGGCTCCAAGCTAGGCAGGTTGAACGCGTGCTTGCGCCGAAAGTGACGGGCGCGTGGAACCTGCATCGTCTTAGCCAAGACTACCCGCTCGACTTCTTTGTGCTCTACAGTTCGGCAGCGGCTTGGGTAGGCTCACCAGGGCAAGCCGCCTACGCGGCAGCGAACGCATACTTGGATGGGCTGGCGCAGTATCGCCATCAACACAACTTGACCGCGACCAGTATGTTGTGGGGTCCTTGGGACAACATGGGGTTTGCATCGACCTCGGACCAGCCCGTTCACGCGGCCCTGCGCGGTCTCGAGCGCCTGACTCCGGACCAAGCGCTTGAATCACTTGCGCAAGCCTTACGCCTCGGCAAGCCCAGCGTGCTTGCGCTCCCGCTCAACATGCGGCATTGGCAACAGATTTACCCGCAAGCCGCAGCGTGGCCGGTATTTCAGGAACTCGCCGACAACGCAGCGATCACACGGCGGATTCAACAAGCCCGTGAAGCCGTACAAACACAGCTTGCCGCTTTAGGAAGCGAAACGGAGCAGCTTAGCTGGATTGAAACGGAGCTTCGCGGCCACCTGGCCCATGTGCTGCAATGGCCTGCCGATGAGATTGAAGCCGATACCTCGCTGAATGACCTTGGCTTCGACTCCCTGATGGCTATTGAACTGCGCAACCGCCTTGAAACACATTTTGGGATCTTTCTGCCAACCACGTTTGTGTGGAACGGCCCCGCACACGTAGCTGACTTGGTCCAACACATTGCACAGGACTTAGGCATTGTAGCGGCACCGCCCAAATCTGTGCCCGTTCCGCCGTCCACGGATACCCAAGCAGCAGACACCGAACAGGAACGTCGCGCCGAAGTGGAGCAGCTTTCCGACGAAGACGTTGAAGCGCTCTTGCTCGCCAAGTTAGCCGACATCGAAGACCAGTATGACGCATAAATCAACGACCCATGGACCCGGTTCGCCTAACGGCAAACAGACGCTCTCGCCCTTGAAGCGAGCACTGCTTGCCGTGGAGCGCATGCAAAAGCGTGTGGATGCCACGGAGGCCAAGCGTCACGAACCCCTTGCCATTGTCGGCATGAGTTGCCGCTTCCCCGGCGAAGCCACCAGCCCAGACGCCTTTTGGGACTTGCTTCGGACAGGCACGGACGGCATCGAGGAAGTGCCGCCCTACCGCTGGGATATCGAGGCCTATTACTCGCCGGATGCTTCGGATAAGGGCAAGATGACAACCCGCTGGGGCGGCTTCGTTGGCCCCGTCGACGGCTTCGATGCATCTTTCTTTGGCATCTCGCCACGGGAAGCCATTTACATGGACCCTCAGCAGCGCCTCACGCTTGAGGTCACGTGGGAAGCCCTCGAAAACGCAGGCCTCTCTACCGACCGTCTTGCCGGAACGAAAACAGGCGTGTTCATTGGGGTTTCCAGCTACGACTACGGCTTCTTGCTCGGCTCCGATGTCGATGCCATTGAAGCGTACTCCAATACCAGCGCCATGAGCGTCCTCGCTGGACGCTTGTCCTATTTCTTCGACCTGCACGGCGAGACGGTAGCCGTGGATACGGCGTGCTCATCCTCCCTAGTCGCCCTCGACCACGCCTGCAAAAGCCTGCGTAACGGGACGTGTAACATGGCGATGGCAGGTGGCGTCAACCTGATTCTTTCGCCGGAAGCGACGATCTCGTTCTCGAAATTCGGCATGATGGCATCCGACGGGCGTTGCAAAACGTTTGATGCACGCGCCGACGGCTATGTACGTGGCGAAGGATGCGGCATTATCGTGCTCAAGCGCCTCTCCGATGCGCTTCGTGATGAAGACACCATCTTGGCGCTCGTGCGGGGTAGCGCCGTCAACCACGGCGGCAAAGCCAGCGGCCTCACCGTCCCCAACGGCCTGGCCCAACAGCAGGTGATCGAGCAAGCCCTCGCCGACGGCAAAGTCGATCCGGCTACGATTACGCACATCGAAGCACACGGGACTGGCACTTCGCTCGGTGACCCCATCGAGATCGAAGCGCTCAAAAAGGTCTATGGTTCGCCCTCAGAAGCAGGACCATGTGCCATTAGTTCAATCAAGACCAACATCGGGCATCTTGAAGCCGCTGCAGGGATCGCGGGCATCATCAAAACCGTGCTGGCGCTAAAAAACAAAGCGCTGCCGCCCCATTTGCACCTGCAAAGCCTCAACCCTAGCATCACACTCTCGGATTCGCGCTTTCAGATTCCCGAAGATTTGCGCGACTGGGAAACCGAGAACGAAACTCCACGCCGTGCAGGCATTAGCTCCTTCGGTTTCTCAGGGACCAATGCGCACGTGGTGCTAGAGGAAGCACCTGCTCCCGCAATCACGGCAGCAGAGCAACCGGCTTATCTGCTACCGTTCTCAGCCAAAACATCCGACGCGCTGCGTGCCTATGCCGAACGCTACATCGATTTTCTGCAAGAGGATCATGACGTAGCGTCCGTGTGCTACAGTGCGAGCGTGCGACGCACCCACATGCGTCATCGCTGCGCGGTCTCGGGCGTCTCGCGCGAAGACTTGGTTGCCAAACTAACTGCGTACACCGAGGAAGAGCACCTGCCCGCTGGCATGGTCGGGCAGAAAAAGCCGGGATTCCGCCCTAAAGTCGCCTTCGTGTTTTCGGGTCAAGGCGCGCAATACCCCGGCATGGCGCAAGCGTTGCTCGCTCAGGAGCCCCAGTTTGCTGAGGTCTTCCGTGCGTGCGATGCCGCGTTCCAGCAGCATGCAGGTTGGTCGCTCGAAGCCTTTGTGGGCGACAGCAGTCAGCACGATCGCGTAGACGATACGGAAGTGGCCCAGCCACTCCTGTGCGCATATGAAATTGCGCTCTTCGAATGGTGGAAGCAAGCAGGCCTCGACATTGCCTGCGTGATTGGCCACAGCGTGGGCGAGCTGGCGGCCTCGTATGCAGCGGGCATGGTCTCTATCGAGGAAGCCATGCGGCTCGCCTACCATCGGGGACGCATCATGCAGCAAGCCACAGGCGACGGACGCATGCTAGCTGTGGCCCTCGATGAAGCAGCCATATCCAGCCGCATTCTGCCGTATGGCGATGCTGTAGGCGTGGCAGCCCTCAATCGGCCGGGCATGACGGTGATCTCGGGTACCGAAGCCGCGCTACTCGATGTCGCCGACCAGTTAAAGCACGACGGTGTGTACCATCGGTGGCTCGGCGTCAATTACGCGTTCCACAGCGCACAGATGGACCCGCATGCCGAGGCCGTCACACAAGCCATCGGCGACTTGGTCGTGACACCGGGTACGCTGCCCATGATTTCGACAGTCACGGGGACCACCATCACAGCAGACGCACTCGATGCATCCTATTGGGGCCGCCAACTCCGCGCTGCCGTGCGGTTCCAAGATGCCGTCAACCAAGCCGCAGACGAAGGCTGCAACGTGTTCATCGAAGTAGGTCCTTCGGCAGCGCTGACGGGTGCGCTGACGGCCTGCCTCGAACACCTTGCGCCGAAGCCTATTATTGTGGCCTCCGAGCAAGGCGGTTCTGAAGTGGAAACGGTTGGCCTGCGGCGCGCATTGGGCCACCTCTACACCAATGGCATCGCCTTCGACTGGCACACGTTGTACCCGGAAGGTGGACGCAACATCACGCTCCCAACATATCCGTGGCAACGCGAGTCGTACTGGTTCAGCCATACGCCGCGACATGCACAGCGGAAATCCATCGCTAATGCCCTCCATCCGCTGCTACACGAGCGCATCCGTTCACCGCGCCTGAAGGACATTGTCTTCTCAGCAGAGATTGACCTCGAAACGCTTGCCTACCTCCGCGATCACCGCCTCCACGACACGGTCGTGATTCCAGCGATGGCGTTCTTGGAAGCAGCAGATGCAGCAGCACATCTGGCCTTCCCAGATACGCCGCATGCGATCATCGACTTTGAGATGCACGAGCCGCTGCTTCTGCCTGATGAGGGGCTCCGGACTTTACAGTGCATCATGAGTCCGGCGGAAGGAGAACGTTCTGCGTTCGAGATCTACAGCCAGCGTCCTGACGCCAGTACAGATACCCCGTGGACCTGCCATGCCACGGGTACGGTTGTGCTCAACCCGCCGGAGCTTGCCCTAGGCGACCCTGCGCTGTTTGCAGAACCCGTCACAACACCCAAAGACCCGGAGGAGTTTTATGCGGAGTCGCGCATTCGCGGCTTAGACTACGGCCCGCTCTTCCAAATTACAGACACGGTCAACCTACATGGCGAGGTAGCGATTGCGCATATCACCTTGCCAGAGTCGCTGCACAAAAACACCAAGGATTATCAACTCCATCCGATTCTGCTGGATGCATGTTTGCACGGCATCTCATCGCTCTTGCCCGATCAGCTTAGGCAGGCGATGAACCTCTACTTGCCGTTGCGGCTTGAACGCTATGCCTTCCAAGGCAATACGCCAGACAAACTCTGGTGCGCTACTCACATGCGTCCCACAGATGAGGAAACGCCCGAGACCTACACCAGCGACCTGTATCTCTTTGACGAAGATCAGCAACCCGTCGGTGTCATCGAAGGCTTGGTGATCCAACGCATCAGCGTCGAGGGGCTGCTGCGTGCTACGCTCAACAATCCCGATCAGTGGCTGTATGCGCCAACGTGGCACTCGGTACCGCTGGAAACAGCCGAAGCAGTTCCGCCAAGCAACCAGCGCTGGCTTCTCTTGGCTGACACGCAAGGCTATGTGCCAGAACTGGCGCACACCTTAGTGGAGCAACAAATTAGCCACACGATGGTGCTTGCCGGTGAGGCGTTTGCCCAGACCGAGGCGGCATACACCGTCCGCCCCGACGAGCCTACCGACTATGCGCGTCTGTTTGAAGCCCTGCGCAGCAAAGACGCAACGCCCTTTACGCATATCGTCTACGGCTGGGGCTTGGATACCCCCAATGTTGACGCTATCGATGCAGCATTGCTCACAGCAGACCCCACGCTAGGCTGCGAAGCCGCGTTGCACTTTGTCCAAACGCTCATTGCGCAGGAAACGCCAAAGCCGCCGCGCTTCACGTTGCTCACTAGAGGCAGCCAGTACGTGGCACAAGCTCCACACGCAGCAGCAGCCACGCAAGCACCGCTCTGGAGCTTCGGCAAAATCTTGGGTCTGGAACACGCAGAACTCCAAGGCTTGCTGGTCGATCTCGATCCGACTACAGACACGCTCGATGCCGCGGCGCTTATCCGTGAGATCACAACGGTCACGGAAGAGCACGTAGCCTATCGGAGCGGGCAGCGGTATGTGCCCCGCCTCGATAGGTTTGCCATGCCCGAAACACC
>CAYYHN010000224.1:0-6875 GCA_964471245.1 uncultured Rhodothermaceae bacterium
CGTCCGCCTAAGTAGGTGTAAATGGCGGAATAGATGCCGAGCCCCAAGACGCGCACGCCGACCCGCACCATGCGCTGCACCGATGGATCGGTAGCGTAGTCCGCGAAGAGCACCTCGCCGGTTGCACGCACTAGCCAAAGCGAATCGAGCGCTTGGAGGTAGTCCGAAAAGACCAACTCAGCCGCATAGGCTCCCCAGAACAGCGCCGCACCCAGCGTGATCGTCGAAAAAAGGGATAGGTTAGCGATGGCATACACCAGCCCGACGCGTCGCCCCAGCCGTTCGTTGATAAACTGCGTGATGGTGACGACCCGAGACCGCAAGTACATCGGCACAAAAATGAACGCCGCAATCAGAATGCCTTGCACGGCGTTGATCTCTAGGCTCGCCTGCGCGAGTCCATACAGATACGCCGACCCCATCATGCCCAAAAACTGATAACCGTTGATGTTGGTGGCGATGGTCGACAGCGCAATCGAAGGCCAACGGAGCTGCCGGGCACTCAGGAAGTACTGCTCGGTTGTGACCCCTTCGCCCTGACGGCCTGAGAGCGCCGTGACAAACACCACGGCGAAATAGGTCAATACGATAAGGAGGTCAATCACAACAGGCAGTAAACGACAGGCAGGTTAGGAACGGGGACCAGCAGCGAGGGGTGTTGGCGGTGGCGTAGTGGGCCGGCGGTTTTGTACTTCTGGCATCGAGATCGTCGGGATGTGCGGCAGCACGTACCTCGCGAACGTGTGGCAGGCGTCGAGGTGCGGATAGCCTGAAAAGATGAAGGACCGCATCCCCATCGCACGGTATGCGTTAATCTTAGCCAGCACTTGATCGGGGTCGCCAACAAGAGCGGCTCCGCACCCCGAACGGCCGCGACCGATGCCTGTCCACAGGTGTGGTTCTACGTAGCCGTCGGCATCCGCGGCGTCGCGCATCTCGGATTGCCGTGCTACACCGTAGGACTTCGCATCCAGTGCGCGCTCGCGGATTTCCACCCCGCGCTCTGCTTCCAGCTTCGAGACCAACTGGTCGGCGGCCGCATAAGCATCCGAAGCTTTTTCGCGAACAATGACGTGGATGCGGAGCCCGAAGTCAACGGTGCGTCCATAGGCAGCAGCCTTGGCACTCATGTTCGTCATCAATTCGCCGAGGCGGGTCTGCGTTTCCGGCCACATCAGGTAGACATCGCAGTGTTCTGCGCACAAGTCCACGCCCGGAGGCGAGTAGCCACCGAAATAGAGGAGGGGGCCGCCATTCTGTTGGTATGGCTTGATAGGAGCTGACGGAAGCTTCAACGTGTAGAAATCGCCCTGCACATCAATCTCATCGCGCGTCCACGCTTGTTTGAGCAGGGCAATCACCTCGCGCGACCGCTGGTACCGGTCAGCAGACGGCAAGCTGGTGCCGGGTAGGTTCGACGAGATGATGTTGAGCGTCAGCCGGCCTTCAAGGATATGGTCTAAGGTGGCGATTGCACGCGCAAGCATCGGCGGATGAATTTCGCCGCAGCGGATGGCAGGAAGTAAGTTGATGTGTTGCGTCAGCGGGGCGAGGGCGGCGGCAAAGGTAAGCGTATCCTGCCCGACTTGGTAGGACGAGGGGCACAAGATGTTGCGATAGCCCAACTTGTCGGCGGCCTTAACGATGGCAGATGTGTTGGACCAGTTGCTCTTATAGCGCGGGTCGTGTGCACCTAAGAACGCGTCGTCGCCGTTACAGATAGGGGCAAACCAAGCAACTTCGGCGGCATCTATCGCTTGGGAGCGTATTTGAAGATCGGGTATGTGCATGAGGCGCGTGCGCAAGAACGTGTAGGTGCCTCATGCCCTGTAGATATCGTCTGGCATAGGGATGAGGCTATCCTAATCTACGATATGTTTATTTCGACTGGAAGGGAACCGCAGGAATCAGGTCTCTTGCTGCGCTAACAGCATAAGTTGCTCCTACGTACTTGTCCGAAGATTGGGGCGCGCTAATAATCAACCTGAACTCTGATATGGTATTGGGGAGACGGAGCATAGGCAGGATTCGGCGTGTCATCCTTACTCACGTGGATATCTCGCCATCCAAGTCCAGCCAGCAGAAGCAAGCGCGCAAAGTTGTCTTTGGTCATCCAGTCTCCTTGGATATCGTTGCCAAACGGTCCGGCAGCATGCGGCGAAAACGAGTGGGTCGAAATACCCGTGTCTGTTTCTACTGCGTGGTCTTTGTACTTTGTCGAAACGGTGGCTCCGTCGACGAGCTTAAAAGCTTGATACTTCCCTAGGGCAACAAGCGTGCAGAATACATCTATGCTGTGCGATTCAGCCGAGAGGTACGGCGGAAAAATATTGTGGAGGAATAACGCCCTTAAAATGATGTTGTCAAAATGCTCAAGGTCAATCTTTACGTAGTAGGGGGCTCCATATCGCTTGATCAATTGCACGACATTTCTAGAAGGCAGAAGCACCTTGTTAAACTGCTCACGCACTGAAGACGCCGGACGAGGGAATTGGCTAAGAAAGTGCCTTGTTTTGTGAATGTAAAAAGGGACGGCCGTAGCCGACTCTCTAGTGTCTAGGACGCAATTTTCTACGACGAGTGAACCTGCACGAATTGCATCGCTATATCGGGAGTTAATATGGTTACATAGTATCGGGTTCGCCTCCACAGCCACAACAAGATCTGACTTCATCAAGTAGTATGGAATGTTGTCTCCGTTGTTAGCACCGAAGTCGTAGATCACTTTCTTCATGAGTACAGCGGGGGCGAAGTTGTGGATGAAAGTCTGTTACAGAATAGAATTCCCTGTTGTTCTACGCTCAACAAGTGGTTCTTCATAGATGTAACCTACCGATTGTGCCATTCGTTTGTGATGCGGCCGCCCCATTGCGTTTGTCTCAAGTTTTTCATGGTCGACATATGATCGCTAGCTCATTTAAACGTGCGTTTCTGGTAGCTGTATGCGCACTCTCTACAACGCTTGTATGGGGGCAAACATCACCGGAGTTGTTCCGGGATATTGCCCGGATGGACAGCTTGTTCTTTGCCGCTCAGAATGCATGCGACCTTGAGATGTATGCGTCATTTCTCACAGAGGACTACGAGGGGTATCACGATAGAGCTGGACTAACAACGCCGAGAGCACGCGAAATGGAAGACATGGAAATCTTTTGTGGCGAGCAGCGAAAAAGGCAGCCCCTTCGAAGGGAGTTGGTGGCAAACACGCTGAAAGTCTACCCGATCCATGACTATGGAGCAATCGAAAGTGGTGAACACGTCTTCTACCTTCAAATAAATGATGGCACTGAAAAACTAGTCGGGGAAGCAAAGTTTACCATCGTGTGGAAGAACGAGGATGATCAATGGAAGATCGCCCGAGTGCTCAGCTACGATCATCAACCCCTTGGGGAAATTGAGCTAGACGCGAATACGCTGCGTTTATACGAAGGCAATTTTCAAGCTTCCGATCGTCTCGTGAACATCAAAAGGGAAGGTCGAATTCTGCGTATCAGCGATATCAAGGAGGGTGAGGTTGTATGGCATGCTGAATTGCTTCCGGAAGCCGAACACCTGTTCTATTTTCACTACGAGAATGTGCAAGTAGAATTTGTGTTTGAAGAGGGCCGACTCGTAAAACACATCTACTATGTCGACGGCGAATTCCAAGAGGAAGTCTTTAAGATAGATGAGGGCGAATGACCTGATGGTTAGCTGGGAAAAGTTAGGTTGGAGCCGCAAGGGTAAGAAGATAAAAGGGCCCACTCAATCTTCGATTCTCGTTACATGTGTGCCCCCTAATGGGAATGTGTGGTAGCCACAGTGCTCAGTGAAAATGCCGATTTCCCGAAGCCGAGGCTCCTCGATGAGAATGGCATATTCGAACCTCGCTTCTGAACCATCATCGAACTTAACAAGGACGGAGTGGGACGATGGAAAGTCGCAGGCGGCAAGTTTAGTCCGCTCATCATCTGCAAAGGTGCGAATCCATTGAACTAGCCTTGCTTTCCATCTTTCAGGGAGGTCAGCATGCTTCATACGATATCAGGGCTCTGCCACTAAAGGCTACATGCGGGGTTGTTGGAGTATTTTTGTGAGATACTACTTGGGGCAACGTGCGAGCCACTAGACGTGTGAGCCACTTTGTCTTGATTGAGCTGCCTCTTGTGTTGCCAAGAGCGCTTTCTTGAGCATAACGATCTGGCCTGTATGGTATAGATCGTGTTGAGGCGCGCCGAAAAACTGAACGTACGCTGGGTAGACGGAACCTAATTCTTCCATAAGGCGCTCGGCTGGGAACGCGCGCACCGCCCTTTCGAGTTGCTGATTCAGTTGGGCTAAGATGTCTTGGCTCTCGCGCCAAGCGGCCTCACTGATCTCCAGTACGGGAGGCCACGCGTCTTCAATCGAAAACGGCACATGTTCGCCGCGCACCCGCCCAAGAACTAAGTTGTACCCGCTGATCAGGTGGAGTACGATCTCCCAGATGCTGTGAGCACCGGGAATAGGATGAACTGCTGCATCTTTGGCCGAAACACCCGCGAGCACTTCGCACACCGAAGGCCCATGCCAAGACTTTCCCCGAAAAGCTCGGCCGATTTGATCTGCGATGATCTCCATGTCCTGCATTAATGCTTCGGTTTAGAGGCGTCAGCGTACCATTGCAGGTTCGCAACTCCGGTGCTTAGCATTGGAATTCACCAAAGCTAGGGTGAAGGCTTCACGGTTGCGGAATATACCCATCAGCGCTGCATGTGCGAGGGCCGCGAGCACAATCTCGGGGATAGCACGTATGTACTTCGCATTTGATTATGCTGTACTGCTGCGAGCCGGGTAAGCTAGCTTGCTTCAACGACAGCGATGGCTTCGATTTCGACTAAGGCACCGGGAATGGCCAATCCTGAAACAAAAGCAACGGTGATGGCAGGCGGGTTCGGATGGGTTCCCCACACCGTGCCAAATGCTCTGAGTCCATCTATGGCAGACTGCCCCTCAACGACCAGAACCGACCATTTCACCACATCGCGTAGTGTGGCATCGGCATCTTGCAAGACGGCTTGAAGATTCTCTAACGCTTTGACTGTTTGGGCACACAGATCACGGTCACCAACGAGCATGCCATTGGCGTCCGTAGCGTTCTGCCCTCCAACGTAGATGGTCCGCGCTGAGGCAGGAACCGAAACGCCATGGCTGAACGCAGGGTTTTTATGCAGACAATCAGGGTTGTGGTAGCGCCGGTCTGACATGTGATTCGTGAGGATATCGTTACTTGTTGAGGGTGGCGATTGAAGTCGCCACGCATTTTGGGTGAGCAACCTAGATGCTACCGCTCCCAAAGGCAAGCGGGGCTGGTCAGCCCGTGAGGCGACCTCGATTTATGCCGTGCTTCTAGCTAAAGTCGTTTGGATCAATCAGGGTAGAATAGGCTCATGAACGATTCGATTTCTTGATCTTCTGCTAACCAGTCGTTCCCCCGCAGTTCATGCAGTTTGGCAAGGCCCAGTAACTCTATCGGTCCACTAGCACGCAAATGCACATCATCACGTATGGCATGCCATAACTCATCATGTTGTCCTGATTCGATCCATTGGCGAGATACCGTAAATCCAAGAGCCAATAGGGCAAGGTAGCAAGGTACTTCGATGTTCCCTGCAGCAGTAATGTGGGTCGGGGTAGGCATTAATCGTAGCGAGAGATGTTCATGAGTGCGTTGACGTAATCGTGGGCGAAAAGAAGCCAAGGAATCTGGGACTTGCCTGTACGATCAATCTTTTAGTAAGAATCGAAATGGTTGATGGTATGGATGGTATGGGGCGCGACGTTGGCATCAAGACCCAAAGGCCAACAGCCAACGGCCGCGGCGCTCCGCAACGAGGTGCTCGAATGCCATCAACCAGTTCGAGCGCCGCTATACACGATACCACCCTATGCTATGTTCATCGTTACGCAACTCCAAAATCTAAGGAAGCGACAGTTTGTGGCCCGGTAGTCTAAGTCTTAGGCAGCTCAACAAAAAAAGCGGAGGCGCACATGCATACACCTCCGCTTTTTTTTGAACAATGCAAACTAGTTCATATCAATCGGCGGTGCGCCGGTGGCTTGCAGGGAGGCTTGCAGCGCAGGCATCACCGTGCCCATGAAAGCGTCGAGCTCGGTTTCTAGTGCGAGCAACTCTTGTTGTGCAATAGCGACTTGTTCGCGGTGCATCTCGGTGGGGCCGTAGGTGGTGCCGAGGCCACGGAAGCCCATAAACATGCGCGACTGCGCCGAGGGGTCGTTGCGTTCGCCGGGCTCACCCTTCGAGCGGTAGCCACGTACGCGGCGCTCCATCGCTAGCAAGCTTTCGCGGGCGTCGTGGAGTTCTTTGGTGAGGTCGGCGCTCGGTGAGGTGGCGCGGCTGTGGGCGGTCTCCATCGCTTCGATGTAGTCCATCTGCTCTTGCCACGTATCGCCGAAGGCCGCCATCTCGGCTTGCAAGCCTTCCATCGTCTCGCGGAACGCAGAGATAGCAGCTGGCGAAGCGCCGTCGAGCGTCGGGTCGTACAGCGGTACGACGTTGAATTTCATCGGACCCGCGAGGTCCGTCATCACGCCGTCGGCGGTGCGGGTGAGGGTGGCGGTGTAGCTGCCCGGTACGACGAGGAAGCCGTTGTTGCCTGAACGCCGGCCCGGCTCGATGCGCCCTTGCGATGCGTGCCGCAGGTTCCACGCCACGCGGTGCATCCCTGCCGAGGTGCCGCCGTTGACGCGGTTGACGACGCTGCCGTTCATGTCGCGGATGATGAGTTCAACCTTATCCTTGACTTCGTTCATCTCTTCGTCGAGCGCGTCCCAGCCGGGGAAGGGGATGTCTTGGCCTTCCTCAATCGCACGTTCGGCTTTCTGGCGCTCGCCCT
>CAYYHN010000225.1:0-3369 GCA_964471245.1 uncultured Rhodothermaceae bacterium
TGAGGACGGTACGTGGTACGCGGTGGACCCCATCACGCTGTTGCCGAACAGCGGTGGAAGCAGCATCTTTCGCATTGAAGGCAATATGGCGGGGCAACACGCTTTGGTAAACATCAACAGCAATGCGCCAAATGGTAACAACGTCGTTGCGGATGCGATCCTGTTGCGCAACCCCGGATCGAATGGCGCACCGTATGTTGTGGCGGGGGAGGATCAAACGGTACTTTTTCCAGAAGCCGTTGCCCTTGAAGGCCTCGCCCAAGATGATGGCATGCCGGGTGGCCATTTGAGTACTGCATGGACCGTCGCGTCCGGTCCGGGAGAAGTCACGTTTGGAGATGCGGCCCGTTTGGCGACCACTACAATATTTTCGGCTCCGGGAACCTACGTCCTCCAATTGCTTGCCGATGATGGTGAGCTGCGTGCTGTCGATGAAATTACCATCTTCGTCCAGACCGAAGCCTCCGATGATCCACCGATTGATGAGGAGGATGAAGAGGACGAAACGCCACCGATTGATACCTCGGAGCCCGGCCTGTTAGTTAATTTTGGTGCCGATGCATCCACGACGACGTACGGTTTGGCTGGATGGTTCACCGTGTTGCTCGACCGATACACCGACTTCTTTAATGCCGAAGTCGATGGCACCGTCTCAACCGTGGCAGGCAACCCGACGTACAACTACCAAGGCATCCAAGGCGTAGCGCGTGATTTCGTCGTGGGTGAAACCGTCGTTGTGCATTGGTACAACGCAGAAACAACACCTCTGACCTTCACACCGTACATCAGTTTTGATGATCCCGACAGGCGGAACCTCGAAACGGCGGGGACATGGTTTGCAATGTCTTCAGTAACGTTGGCTTCAGGTGCCTCGGGAACGAGCACCTATGTGATCGATGCGGCGAGTGCAGGGCGGCATGCGTTGGTGAATATCAACAACAACGTAACCAACAAAGATGCGCTTGTAGCAGATCGGATTGTGTTGGAAGCGCCAGAAGAAGTTGGCCCAGAATTGCTGGTCGATTTCGGTGCGAACGAAGCTGCATCAACCTTTGGCCGCACAAACTGGACGACGCTGCTGCTTGATCGCTACACCAAGCTATATGATGCAGATGTTGATGGTGCTGCGTCATATGTTCGGGGAAATTCTGGCTATAACTACCAAGGCGTGCAAGGCACTGAGGCGCGCGCTTTTGGAATGGGTGAAACCGTGGCGGTACAGTGGTACAACGCAAGCGAAGACACCATGCACTTCACGCCGTACATCAGCTTCGACGATCCCGACCGACGGGTAATGCAGACTGAGGGGACATGGTACACGATGTCGGCCGTCACCGTGCCGCCACGCGCGCAAGCCACGAGCACATACGTGGTGGATGGGGCTAGCGCTGGGTCCTACGCGTTGGTCAACATCAACAACAACTTGACCAATGCCTATACCCTCATCGCAGATGCGATTTGGGTAGCTCCTCCCGCAGAGAATACCGCGCCGTATGTCGCTGCTACAGGAGACGCCTACATGGATGTACGCGAGGGGGCGCAGTTAGCTGGGGAAGCCGTTGATGATGGCTTACCCTATGGCGTCCTGACCATAACATGGTCGGTGGTCTCAGGGCCGGGTTCTGTGCAGTTTACAGATGCCTCGGCCTTGAATACCACAGCCACGTTCTCGGAGCCCGGAGCATATCGCTTACAACTTATCGCAACTGATGGAGTCGCCACCTCAGCTTCATTCATAGATGTTGACGTCTTGGGGCCGGGCGATGTGCTCTTCGTCGACTTTGGTGCTGATGAGGCAACTACACAGTTCGGTGAACCAGCGTGGACGACGCTGCTGTTAGATCGATACACCAAACTAGTCGGAGGTGAAGTAGCAGGTGCTGCGTCGTGGGTGGCAGGCAATCCGGGGTATAATTTCCAAGGCGTCCAAGGCTCGGCCTACACGTTTGCGGTAGGTGATGTGGTCGAAGTCCGCTGGTACAATGCAGGTGATGAGCCGCTAACCATTTCGCCATACATCAGCTTTGACGACCCTGACCGCCGGGTAATGCAGACCGAAGGCACATGGTACGAAATGTCAACCATAGCCATCGACGCTGGAACCTATGCTGCAAGCACGTATGTGGTGGACGCTGCTTCTGCTGGTGCCCACACCTTGCTCAACATCAACAACAATCTGACGGATGATGGCAATCTGATTGCTGATCACATCATAGTCCATGGAGAAGAACGGCTGGATTCCGATGGGCTCTTGGTAGATTTCGGTGCGGATGAAATGGGCACAACCTTCGGGTTAACTTCGTGGACAGGTTTGCTATTGGATCGGTATACCAACTTAGTTGATGCGCCGTATGCTGGTGCGGCATCACATATAGCTGGCAATGCTGCGTACAACTACCAAGGTGTCGAAGGCAATACCGACATCCTACTTGCTGAGGGTGATCGCGTACAAGTGCAGTGGTACAATGCAGGCACAGAGTCGTTGACGTTCGCGCCTCACATTAGCTTCGACGACCCGGACCGACGCATTTCGGGGGAGGCTGGCACGTGGTTCCCGATGACGGCTGTCACGATAGCGCCCGATGCGCTCGGAACCAGTGAATACGTGGTTGGATCTTCGTCGGCTGGTGCGATTCGCCTCATCAACGTCAACAACAACATCACAGATGACGGCAACGTGATCGCGGACCAGATTGCTGTCATCAGTGAAACTGCGGCATTGCTTCGTGCTGAACCCAACACATGGACCGCCTCGCATGCGGCATTGGCCACAACGCATACCGCCGCCGAAGACATTCCTACTTCATTCAGCGTTTCGCAGAGTTATCCCAACCCATTCGATGAGCAGACCCGTGTTGCCATCGCCTTGCCCGAAGATGCCTATGTACGCGTTGCCGTCTATAACATCTTAGGCCAACAGGTACGTACGCTCTCGGAGGCAAGCATGAACCAAGGAATGCATCACATCCGATGGGACGGCACGGACGACGGTGGGCGTAGGTTGGGGAGTGGCCTATATTTCTTCCATATCCAAACCGATCAGAAGCTTATGACTCGGCAAACCGTCTTGATTCGCAAGTAAATGGTAATTGTATCCACTTGCATGGAGGGATGGATAAGAAAAAGCGCTTGAATGCTACACGTCGAGTGGTCTATCCTGCCAAATTGTCCAGCCATTAAGTTGGGCGGTATTCCATTCGACTTGAGCTAAGTACTGGTCCCATTCTTGAATCTCAAGACGGGTACGCTGCAAGCATTTGCTTTGGCGTACTCGTCTTCCGCATTTTCCAAGCTATCAGATCACTATGCGTACCGTGCTTCTTGGATTGCTTTTGGGGGATGGACCGCAAGTCGCTCAAAACAACACTT
>CAYYHN010000225.1:3379-6875 GCA_964471245.1 uncultured Rhodothermaceae bacterium
CACAGCCCAATGCAGGAGGTACGGTTGACCTGTCGGAGATGCACTGGCGGTATCAATCGGGTGATAGCTTAGCGTGGGCTGACCCCTCCTTCGATGATCGAGCGTGGACGCAAACATCGGCGTCAAATGGTCATGTTGGTGATCCGATTGCCAATCGGGGTTGGTTTCGTCTCTCGTTTTCAATACCCGATTCGTTGTGCGCAGCTTCTGTTTGTGCGTTGCAGCTGGGCGCAGTTCAAGGACCACATGAAGTCTATCTGAATGGTGTGCGTATTGGAAACGAAGGCCGCATGGGCCGTCGCGGCGTTGACATATTTGTACTGCCTTCTGGTGTGAATACGTACGTCGTGCCGCAACACGTGCTGCAAGAATCAGGCGAACAGGTTCTAGCGGTACGCATGCAGAATTGGGTTACCTATCAGTTAACGATGGTCGGCACGCAGCAGTTTGGAGCATATGCCTTACTTAAGCAAGACAAACAGCATACGGAATTTGTACAGCGCATCTTAGAGGCACTGGCACAAGTGGGCGGCGTGATTATTTTGGCAGCGATTGCCTTCTTGCTGTTCACGTACGGCTTCAAACAGTCGTATGCATCAATGCTCTACCTCGGCGTGTTGGTAACGGTGGCTTCGGGCATGGCGCAAGGATTTCGTGCGCAGCCCCATTGGATTCAGCCTGCCACGATCTTCTTGATCAACATTCTGTGGTACCTCTACCCATTGGTCTTTCTCCACGTCATCAAGTCGATTGTTGGATGGAGTGACAAAAGATGGACTATGCTCGCTTGGGTGCTCTTACTTGGATCCGTTTGTGGGTATTTGTTTTCGCAGAACAGCGTTGGGAGTCAGTGGTGGGTACTGGCCACCGTTCTTATAGGCGCATTAATTCTTGTGGCGATGATAGTGCTCGTGGTCCGTGCCATACGGCGTGGCATGACACGCTTGTGGCCGTTGCTAATTGGGATATGTGTGGCTACCACGACCTTGTTTTTTCCATTGTCTGTCCAAGTCGGGGACTTTCTGATCATGCCACTTTCATTCGGCGTGTCATGTATCCTCTTCGGCTTAGGAATTTCCGCGACCCTCCATTTTGGGGCCATTGAGCAAGAAGCGCAAACGCAAGCACACGAGGTTCAAAACCTGCGAGAGCTAGATGCGATGAAAGCCCGCTTGTTCGCCAACATCAGCCACGAATTCAAGACACCCATCACGCTCATCCAAGGTCCTGTAGAAAGTGCATTGGAGGGCGATTACGGTCAGATGAATCCTGCATTGCGGGATGGACTCTCGATGGTGCAGCGCAACACGGAGCGGTTGGGGACGCTCATCGAACAATTATTGGACCTGACACGCTTGGAGGCTGGAAAGCTCAAACTCCAAACGGAGTACCGGGATTTGGTCGTATGGACGAAGCACCACGTTGATCGCTTCGTTGGGCTTGCTGGTCAGCGCCAGATCAGGTTGCGCGTTGAATCGACGGTGGAGCACGTGCATCTATACATCGATCCAGATTTGCTGGAAAAGATTATCACCAACCTAGTCGGCAATGCCCTGAAATTTACACCTGAAGAAGGCACCGTGCTTGTTCGCATCGAAGACGCGATTGCAGAGGACAACGGTACGGGAGCATTCGTAACCCTATCCGTGGCCGACTCGGGCGAAGGCATACCCGCAGAGGCGCTAGACAAGGTGTTTGATCGCTTCTATCAAGTAGAGACCTCGTCATCCCAAAGGTGGGAAGGTACAGGCATTGGGCTCGCCTTGGTGAAAGAATTGGCCGAACTCCACGGTGGTGCGATTGAGGTGACCAGTACATTGGGCGAAGGCGCGACCTTTTCGGTGAGTTTGCCAAAAGGACGTGCGCACCTCAGCGACGACGAAATCCGCATTGCAGATGGATTTGCCGTCGGGGATGGTCTGCCTAGTGACGCTATCGAACAAGGAGAAGGTGCCGCACGTGAGAAACCCAAGGTGCTTTTGGTCGAGGATAATGAGGATATGCGATCATTCCTGCGCCATCACCTCAGCTCGTTGTATGTAGTGACCGAAGCCCCCGATGGTGAAGTTGGATTGGAGCAGGCGAAGGCCTCGAAACCGGACCTCATCATCAGCGACGTGATGATGCCACGCATGGATGGCATTACTTTTCTGAAGGCATTACGAGAACTACCGGCACTGCGTACGGTGCCCGTCATTTTATTGACGGCACGCTCCGAACAGGAAGATCGCATCGCAGGCTTAGCAGCTCGCGCCGATGCGTACCTCGAAAAACCATTTAGCCCGAGCGAGCTGAAGTTGCATGTCCGCAACATGCTGGAAGTTCGAGCGGCATATCGTGAGCACGAAGTCCCACGAATTGAGGAGCAAGCGCGTCTTTCGTCAAGTGATGATGCCTTTCTCAGAAAGGTGCGGCAAGCCATTGAAGCCCATATGGCCGATGGCGCGTTTGGCGTGCGGGCCTTGGCCGCCGAACTCTTTGTGAGCGAAAGCAGCCTCTTTCGCCGCATGAAAGCCCTCGTCAATCAGAGTCCAGCCCAGTTTATTCGGCACGTCCGACTGGAGCATGCCCGTAAGCTCCTTGAGTCGCACACATTTGAGACAGTCGCAGAAGTCGCTTACGCGGTCGGTTTTACGAAAGTAAAGTACTTCTCGCGCCTGTACCGTCAGACGTATGGTAAACCTCCGAGCGAAATATTGAAGCATGGGGACTAAAGGTAACTTCACTACGAGTGGACAGGAGTGAAGCTACTTCACCAGCACCATCGTCTTCGTTTGCGAGAAGCTGCCAGCCTCAAGACGGTAGACATAGGTGCCGCTCGGCAGGTTGGTGGCATCGAAGTCAACGCTGTGTTGGCCGGCTGTCATCCGGTCTGCGATGAGTGTGGCGACGTTGCGGCCGAGCAGATCGAATACCTTCAGGGAGACGTCTGCTGTTTCAGGGAGGCTGAAGCGGAGCGTCGTTGAGGGGGTGAAAGGGTTGGGGTAGTTTTGATCTAAAGTATAGCTTGAAGGTAAATCAGCTTGCTGGGTGACATCCGTGATCAGGGCTCCACCAACGGTTGCCGCAAAGAGCTCAAAGTACCCACCGCCAATTCCGCTGCTCCAGACGATACCTACACCGGGAGCAAAGGCAAACGTACGTTCTTCATCTACGGATTCATAGACATCGAACCGAAAGATGACGCAGTTGGTAAACGTTCCTGCGGTCACATTCACGGTGCGATCCCGTTCAATTGTTACGGTATAAGGAGGCAGCCATGTGGAACGTAAGTACGTGAACATATATGACGCGGTATCCGGCAATGTGAAGTCAAACAGCAACTGGTCCTGTCCAAAATGGCGACTCCAGATGCGTCCTTCCGAGTCGGTACGGAGGGTGTCTGCAAAGGCGAATGGGTGGGGGGCATACACATACGACGTATCGTTAATTGTGAATGGCTCAGAGACTGTTTGGTAAGTCATGCAACACGGCGGATCATGATGCGAATGGCACT
>CAYYHN010000226.1:0-6846 GCA_964471245.1 uncultured Rhodothermaceae bacterium
CAACACCGATGACGCCCAGCACCAACGCCGGGCCAAGCAGCATCCAATCGACCGTTGTTTCGTCCAACACACTCAGGTAGGAGCCGCTCAAAAAGCTGATCGTAATCAGCGCCAATCCAATGTTTTTCATGATGCTTATCAAGTAAAGGCCACAAAGGCACCAAGTCTCTAAGATGTCAATCGCTTTGCTGCATACATCACGAAAGTGAGCGCAGCGAGCGTACGAAAGCCGCGAAGCGGCGTGCTAACTACCAAACACGATATACAGCGCAAAGCCAACGCCGATGAGTGCTTCGCCGACAATGAGGCCAGCAGCGACAGGTATACCAACGTCTTCGCTGTAGCGCGTGCCCTTGTACTTGTCGACGAGGAGGCGCGTGAACGTGCCAAGGCTGTAGGTGAGCACGATATTGAAGGGCAAGTAAAAGCCAAGGCCGACGAGGATGCCAAGCCCCCCGATGCCGCTGGCACTTAGGATTGCGCCAATGCCAGCTCCGGCGATGTACTTCTGCACGGGCACGTCGCCGCCGAGGATGCCTTCGATGACGCTGGCGAGCGCCTGCCCTTGTGGTGCAGGGAGCGCCTCACTCCCAAGGCCTTGCGCTTCATGGAGCACGACGATGAGGGCCATGATGAGGATGGGACCGAGCCAACTGCCGAGGAACTGACCCATCTGCTGCATCCGTGGCGTCGCGCCGACGAGGTAGCCCGTCTTGAGGTCGAGCATCAGGTCGGTCGCTTGGGCCATTGCCACACACGCAGCCGCGCCGACCATGACGGCCGCGATGATCGCTGCGCTGTCGCCGAGGCCACTAGCGATGAAGATGAGGATCGTCACAGCGATCAGCGTCATTCCACTCAGCGGCGACCAGTTCGTCCGGCCGATGCACTCCGACAGGATCACGCCTGCCATCCAGATCCACAGCGTGCCGAGAATGGCCATCGCCAAGCCGCGCCCGATGCCCATCTCTTGTGTCGAGAGCACGGCGATGACAAACAAGAGAATGGCTGCGCCTGCGATGGCGAAGTAGAGCAGCTTGATGGGCATTTCGTCCTTCGAGAGGCCTGTGTTCATCTTGGCCGCTTCCTGCATCGACCGGATGGCGCTCGCGATGAGGGGCAGCGCCAACACGATGCCCGCCAATGCACCGCCAATCAGCATCCCAATGCCGACCGGCAGGAAGAGGATGCTGCGAAGTGAGTTGGGGGCTGTGAGGACGGTACCTGCCGCATCGGTCGGGAGCTGGCCCGTGGCGGCAAGGATGGGGGCGATGATGAAGTAGCATACGTAGCCGCCGATGATGAAGAAGAACCCACCGCGCCCGGCAATGAATGCAACGCCGAACGTCAGCAGTGAGAGGTACCAGACGCCGTTCATGTACTCCGGCAGCCCGATCAGCGCGCCCAAGTCCCAGTTGCTCGTGCCCGTCGCCTGCGTTATGAAGTGGACAATACCACTTACCGCTGCGCCGCCCAGCAGGAGAATCGCTTTTTTCATTCCTGCACCGGGCGACTTCAGGATGGCCGCCACAGCCACACCGCCGGGGTAGGTCAGCCGCTCGAAGTCGATCATCTGCTTCCGCAGCGGGATGATGAACGCGATGCCCATCACGGCCCCGGCAATGCACCCAAACACCATGAGTGGGTAGCTAAACTCCGTCTCGCCGAGAATAAACAGCGCTGGCACCGAAAACATCATCCCCGCCGACGCACCGTTCACCCCAGAAGCAATCGTCTGGTTGATATTGTTCTCGACAATGCTGTTGCGCCGCATGATACCGCGCAGAATCCCGAAGCCGAGAATAGCTGCCAATTCAGAGCCCTCAATCGAGAAGCCGAGAATCAAGCTGGCGTAGCCAATGCTGATGGCGATGATGCCACCCAAAAAATAGCCCACGACAAGCGCAGGCACCGACAACTCAGGGTAAGGCCCGTACCGAATAACACGGGCGTCGGAAGACGTAGCCACAAGCAAACCGTTCAAAGTTGGGGAAAAGACGAACGGCTGCAGTTTGCGGCTTTTCTACGTCAGGTGCAAGCGGGGATTTGCCTACACGTCACTGCTTAGCTAAAAGGGCTCAATTACATCCGCTCCGGTGCTGAAAGACCCAGAATCGTCAGTCCATTGCGTAGCGTGAGTCGGGCGGCTTCGGCGAGGTGCATCCGGGCTGTTGCCAAGGCTTCGGGTTCGCCAATGATATGGCAGTCGCGGTAGAACTGGTTGAATGCCGTGGCGACTTCACGAAGGTAGCCCGCCAAGCGGTGGGGTCCTTTGTTAGTTGCGGTGCGCTCGATGACGCTGGGGAAGTCGAGCAGCACTTTGATGAGGTCAATCTCCGAGGTATGCGTCAGCAGTGTCAAGTCGGCCTCTTCGCCAAACGTAAAGCCAACTTCCTCGGCTTTCCGCATGATGGAGCAGATGCGGGCGTGCGCGTACTGCAAGTAGAACACCGGGTTTTTGTCCGACGTGTCCTTTGCAAGGTCGAGGTCGAATTCTAAGTGTGTGCTCGGAGCACGCATCAGGAAAAAGAACCGTGTCACATCCGGTGTGACCTCGTCCATGAGTTCGTCGAGCGTGATGAAGGTGGCTTTCCGTGTGCTCATCTTCACGAGTTCGCCGCCGCGCATGAGCGTCACGAACTGGTAAATGACGACTTCTACTTTGCTCGGATCATAGCCCAGCACCTCGATACCTTTCAACACATCGGGGTAGGTAGCGATGTGGTCCGCGCCGAAGATGTCGACGGCCAGGTCGAAGCCGCGGTCGAGCTTGTCGGCGTGGTAGGCGATGTCGGGGAGGCGGTAGGTGGGCTCGCCGGTGCTTTTGACGAGGACGGTGTCTTTGTCCTTGCCAAACGCCGTCGTCTTGAACCACACCGCACCATCTTGGTCGTAGACAAAGCCTTTCTCGCGCATGGCATCAAGTGCATCCCACAGCTTGTTCGACGTGTACAGCGATTGCTCGTTGTAGTACGTCTCCATATGGATGCCCATGCGCCGCATCGTCTTGTCGATGTCGGCAAACATGGCCTTCTCGGCAGCGGCCTTGAAGACATCGACTTCAGCCGTATCTGCTAGCGCTTCGCCGTGTTCATTCACCAGCACCTGTGCGATGTCGATGATGTAGTCACCTTGATACCCGTCCTCGGGAAAGTCTTCGGGGACGACGAGGCCACTTTCGAGGGTTTTGGTTGGTCCGCCGGGGCGAACAAGCTCGCGGTAACGTGCGCGCACACTCTCGCCAAGGACGCGCATCTGCCGCCCGGCGTTGTTGAAGTAGTACTCGCGCGTCACGTCGTAGCCTGCCCAATCGAGCAAGTTCGCAATCGTGTCGCCTAGCACGGCATTACGCCCGTGCCCGACCGTCAGCGGTCCGGTCGGGTTGGCGCTTACGTACTCGACGAGGGCCGTTTTGCCTGCCCCCATCTCGCTCCGACCGTACGCATCGCCCGCAGCCAAGATGGCGGCAAGCTCGTTGTACAGGTAGCGGTCCGAGAAACGGAAGTTCATGAAGCCCGGCCCCGCAATCTCGATGCTAGCGACCCGGTTTTCGTCGAGCGGCAACGCACGCAGCCGCGCCGCCAAGTCCTCGGCGATGTCGCGTGGTTTACGGCGCAAGTAGCGCGCGAGTTTCAACGCAGCATTCGAGGCGAGGTCGCCGTGCTCAGGGTTGTTCGGCTGCTGGAATTCGAGGGAGAAGTCGGCGGGCACGTCGTCAAATTGCGCCAGCACCGCTTTCAGTTGGGCTTCGAGGTAGTCTTTCATGGTGGGGGCCATTGGCTGGTGGCCGTTGGCTATTGGGTTTCCGAACGTGGAGGTGCGGAAGCTACGGAAAACCGCTAGGCTCCTCTTAGGAAAGGCGTTGAGGAGTTGGCGAAATTAGGGGTTTGGGATATGGGCCACAAAGACACCAAGGCACAAAGAAATAGAAATGCGGAAATCTATCAATCGTTGCGGTTTAGTGGGTGTATTCACTGCGGCCCAAGCAGATAGCTACTATATAATTCGGTGTTCTGGAGCGAAGTGAAACAGCTTTGCCATATACTTGGCGAAAAGCTTTCGCTATCTGCTAAGACACATCAAATAATGCATCCACAATTCGTCCGAAGAATCCGCCGACTGCCTTTCCTGCAACGCTACCACCGATTTCACCTGCAGTCGTGGCAGTGATGTCTAAAGCAATATTTTGTGGTGAGCTATTGTTTTCCTCTGTAGAGTGAGCCTCTCGTGACTCATTATCTGCCGAGTTGTCTCCCTTTTCTTTTGTGGAAACTGGTGCCATATAAACTTCGTGTCTTAGTGCCTTCGTGGCTAATCAAAACAACTCACCGCGTGAAGTCAGCCCGGAAGACGCGGACGTTGCCAGCGTTGTCGTGGACGATGAGTTCGAGTTCGTGGTTGCCGGGGCGGGTCCGTTCGTCGAAGGTGTGGGAGAGGCGGTTGCGTTTAGCGTCGTAGGCGAAGAGGCGCCATTGGCCGTTGATGCGGCCTTCGTAGCGGCTGATGCCTGCGAGATCGTCCTCGATCTTGATCTCAAGGCTTCGGGTGCCCGATAGGTTCTGGCCGTTTCTAAAGTTGAGCGGTGTAATGGTCGGGCCGACGGTGTCGACGGCGACGAAGAAGGTGCCGAAGTTACGGATGCGGGCGGTGACGACTCCGTTGCTATAGGAGCCGCCCATCGACCCGATGTTGCCGCGGCTATCGATCACGCCGATGAGCGCGTGCGGACGAAGGCGCGCCGGCAAGTCATCAGGGCGAAGGGAGAGCGAAAAGCGTTTGTGGACGGGAGTTGTCGACGAGTGCAGCGTGTGGAGGTCGGAATAGGCGGCTACAGGGCGCGGCGTGCGTTCGTGCTGGAGTTCGATGTCTTCGTAGAAGGTGTAGGGTGCGAATGAAGCCGTGAGGCCATCCGTCTGGAACGTCTGGGCGCGGCCGCGGGCGATGCGCATCGCGTAGTCGGGGCCGTCGGCAGGCGTCGAGGGGGCGGAGGCGAGTCCTTGCACGTCAAATGGCAACGTGACGGTGTTGCCCATCGCATCCTCGATGGTGTACTGCATTGCCACAGATGCGCCGGGTGTGGCCGTCAGGTAACCGCGGTCGCGGGTCTCGTAGAGCGAGAGGCGGTTGCCGGGGAGGATGTGGCTGCGCTGAAACCAGCGGCGGCTTGTCCTGTGTTCGCCGTAATCGACATGGGAATTGAGAAAGCGCGTCTCGCCAAAGCTGAACACTTCCATTTCTGATTCATAAAGCAGGGACCCGTCGGCGTCGAGGCGAATGCGGTAGGCCCCGAGGCGGTTGCGGGATCCGTCTTGGTAGTCGTGCGCCCGGACGCTAAACGCCACGGTACCCCACACGCGCAGGCTGTCGACGCCTTGAAGCTGGTATTGCCCATTGACCAGTGATGTCTCCAGTTCCACAGGTGCATGCCGTGTCCCGATGAGCGGCGATGCGTTGCCACTTCGGATAACTTCGACTTGGCCGTCCCCTTGCGGATAGAGCTTGATGGCGAAGATGCGTGGCGGCGTGGTGTCACGAATGGGAAGTCCGAACATTAAGCCGTTGAGTGGCCGCTGGGCGGCATCGCGGATCTCGAAATGAAGATGCGGCCCACTCGATCCGCCCGAGTTGCCCGACATTGCGATTACCTCGCCTTTCTTGACGGGAAACTGCCCGCGATTTAGTGAGAGGTCAACGCGGAAATTTTGGCGACGGTACTGGGCATCTTCCACAAACGAGGCGAACGGCTTACTGAATCGCTGGAGGTGAGCATAGACCGTGGTATAGCCATTCGGGTGCGCAACATACAGCGCATTGCCAAAGCCTACTGGCGAGACGACAATCCGCGAAATCCAGCCATCGGCAGCGGCGTAGATGGGGTAGCCTTCTGCACCGTTTGTTTTGAGGTCGAGCCCGGAATGGAAATGGTTCGACCGCATTTCGGCGAAGTTGCCTGCCATGTACAACGGAATGCCGAGCGGCGAGCGGAAGTAGTCCTTCGGGTATTTGTCGTCATCTGCCGTAAAGGCAAGGAGGCAGAACGCAACAAGCGGCAGCAGACGAGTCAGAGCGGTCATCGGAAGCGAAGTACGAATGTCGAAAGCCGGGAATGAGCAGCGTGAACGTATGAACCACCAAGCGAGGCTAGGTTGAGCGTGTGCACACCCACCCAAGATAGCAGTGAAGGTAGTGACAAAAAAACGCAGGGTCGTCCTTTTGGGCGATCTCGATAGAATAGGTCCGTATCTTTTCAAGTCGGTAAAACCCTACGATACTTTTATGCAACCATTTGCCATCCCAGCATGGCGTCGTGCTGTCATCAAGGTCGGCAGTTCGCTGATCGCCCCCGAAGGGCGACGGTGTAGCACCAAGCACACGCTGGCTATCGCCCGCTTCATTATTGAGAGCCGCGAGCAAGGCCGTGAAGTTGTGTTGGTATCGTCTGGAGCCGTCGCGGCAGGTGTCTCCACGCAGCCAACGCAGCACCAAAACGGCAAGCGCTCAATCCCAGAGAAGCAGGCGCTCGCTGCGATTGGGCAGGCGCTGATGGTTGCCAGTTGGAGCCGTCTCTTCGATTTTCCCTGCGCCCAACTCCTCCTGACGTACGACGACCTTTTCACGCCGACGCGCTGCGCCAACGCCAAGAACACACTGATGCAATTGCTTGCGTGGGGTACGTTGCCGATCGTCAATGAGAATGACACGGTCGCTGTCGAGGAACTCAAGGTAGGTGACAACGACAACCTTGCCGCACACGTCGCCGTGCTCGCGGAAGCAGACTTGCTGATCATCTGCTCTGATGTGGCTGGTCCGTACGATGGGCACCCACGTCCAAACCCCAACGGCCCA
>CAYYHN010000227.1:0-6844 GCA_964471245.1 uncultured Rhodothermaceae bacterium
AATGCACCACGAAAGATGCCAGGAAAGCCGAGCACGTTGTTGACTTGGTTTGGCAGGTCGCTGCGCCCGGTCGCTACAATGGCTGCACCGCCAGCATGTGCTTCGTCGGGCATGATCTCGGGCGTCGGGTTGGCAAGTGCGAAGATGATGGGCTGATCGGCCATTGTGCGGATGTGCTCGGCACGCAGCAAGTTGCCCACGCTGACGCCAATGAATACGTCTGCACCTTCGAGCGCGTCGAAGACAGAACCGCTGCGGTTATTTGGGTTGGTGTGGAACAGCATCGCCTGCTTGGCTGCGTTCAGGTTCGTGCGGTCGCGGTGGATGATGCCTTTGCTGTCGCACAGCAAGATCTCGCGCACAGGAATGCACACCGACGGATCGCTGCCCACACACCGGAGCAGTTTGGCAATCGCGATGCCCGCCGCCCCTGCACCGTTGATCACCACGCTGAGATCTTCCAGCTTTTTGCCAACGACCTTCGCCGCGTTAATCAGCCCAGCCAGCACGACGATGGCTGTTCCATGCTGATCGTCGTGAAAAACCGGGATGCCTAGGTCTTGCAACTGCTCCTCGACGAAAAAGCTGCGCGGTGCAGCAATGTCTTCGAGGTTAATGCCGCCGAACACTGGGGCAATCCGCCGGACGGTCTCGACGATTTCAGCGGCATCTTGCGTCGCTAGGCAGATGGGGAAGGCGTCGATGTCGGCGAACTTCTTGAACAGCATCGCCTTGCCTTCCATCACCGGGATCGCGGCTTCCGGCCCAATGTTGCCCAGCCCGAGCACAGCCGAGCCATCGCTCACGATGGCGACGGTGTTGCCCTTCATCGTGTAGCGCCATACGTCTTCTGGATCGGCGGCGATAGCACGGCATGGCGCGGCGACACCGGGCGAGTAGACTAGTGAGAGGTCATCGCGGGTGCGCACGTTCATCTTGTTGGCCACGCCAATTTTGCCACGCAGCTTCTCGTGTAAGAAGAGGGCGTCCTGTCCGTAGTCCTTCATGGTCGGTCTCTGAGACTCTCAATGCTTAGCAGGAAATCGCCGGGATGTTAGGGAAAGGCGTGTTGCTATGCAACGTGTGCCGTCAAAGGAACTTCCGCTCGCGAATCGCCTATCTTCCCCCATCTCCCACCAATTGCTTACCCACATGAAACGCTGCTTTGCCCTTCTCGCCTTGCTGATCACGTGCTTGCCAATGGCGTCAGCGCAAGACACGTCGCTCGGCGTGACGACGTTTACCAACTCAGGTGCCCCCGAAGCCCAAGCGCCGTTCTTGCGTGGGATCCTGTTGCTTCACAGCTTCGAATACGCTGATGCAGCCGAAGCCTTCCGCGACGCCCAGCAGGCGGATCCCGACTTCGCGATGGCGTATTGGGGTGAGGCGATGACGTACAACCACCCGCTTTGGTATCGCCAGAACCTCGAAGCAGCGCAGGAGGTGCTCAGCCGCTTGGCACCTACGGCTGAAGCACGCTTGGCCAAGGCGAAGACCGACCGCGAACGTGCCTACCTCGAAGCAGCGCACATCCTCTTCGGCGCAGGCGACAAACAGGAACGCGACGACGCCTTCATGCTTGCAATGGAGCAGGTCCACAACGCCTTCCCAGACGACCTTGACGCCGCCGCGTTCTACGCGCTGTCTATCCTTGGCACGGCGCACGAAGGACGTGACTTTGCCATCTACATGCGCGCCGCTGCTGTGGCGCAGCGTGTCTTTCAAGCCAATCCGCAGCATCCGGGGGCCGCGCATTACCTGATCCATTCGTTCGACGATCCGATCCACGCACCGCTCGGCCTCGATGCCGCCGATGCGTACTCTGAGATCGCGCCGTCGGCGACGCATGCGCTGCATATGCCATCGCATATTTACTTCGCCCTCGGCATGTGGGACAAAGGTGCTGAACTCAACGAGCGCTCCTTCGCCGCCTCCGATGAGCGCCGCCAGCGCAAGAACCTGCCCATCACCTCGCGGAGCTACCACGCGCTCCAATGGCTGATGTATGCGTACCTCCAGCAAGGCCGCGTCGAGGATGCACGCAGGCAACTGGCAATGATCAACAGCGACAACCAAGAAGCCTCGACGGGCGGCTCACGCTATCACCTCGCCTTGATGCGTGCCACCTACATCATCGAGTCTGGAGCTGATGGCTTTGCCGAAAACCTACTCGTCGACACCGAAGGCATGGATCCACACGCTGTCGTCGCCGACCGCTTTGCCACGGGTTATGCTGCGGTTGCCAACAGCGACTTCGCCGCGGCCGACGCCGAACTCGCGGCCATCCGTGCCTATCTGCCTACGGCAGACGAAGGCCGCCTGCCCGACTCGCCTAAGATGGCGCAGATCATGGCCCTCCAACTCGACGGCCTCATCCAATATGCCAAAGGCAATCCTGGCGCAGGACTTGCGCTGCTCCAAGAAGCCGCTAACCTAGAAGACGAACTGCCGCTCGACTACGGCCCCGTCATGCCGACCAAGCCCTCGCACGAACTCTTCGCCGAGAAGCTGCTCGAACAAGGCCACGCCGAAGACGCCGTCCACCACTTCGAGCAAGCCCTCGCCCGCGCCCCCAACCGTACGCTCTCCGTCCAAGGGCTCCGCTCCGCCGAAGCCGCCCTCGCCGTACGCTAGGGGTTGGTAGATGGTGGATAGGGAATGGTAGATGGTGGATAGGGAATGGTAGATGGTGGATAGGGAATGGTAGATGGTGAGATAGTGTATCGTCTTAGCTTTAGCTGAATCCAAAAACCAAAGCGAGGCAAAGCCGAGCATTCCACGTACCAAAGTGAGTGCAGCGAACGTGCCAAAGCGCACGAAGTAAGCGTCCTACGTTTGTTCGGTGTCGTAGTACATGTTTACGTTGCTCACGTTGGGAAGCGCCACAAGCGCTTTGGTGAGTGCTGCGCGTTCGCTCGACTTGCGGAGGTCCACGTAGTAGGTCAGGTCGAGGCCTTCGCCGTGGTCGACGGAGCGGATGTTAATCAGCTTGTGGCGCTTGCAATACGTGCGGAGGATGGGCAAATACGACGCGTCATCGTTGTGCTCGTCGGCATAGGAGAGCGTGAGGAGGAAGGACTGCTTGTGCAGCACGGCGTAGTTCGACTTCGAGACTAGTATGATGATTAGGCTGATGACGAGTGTGCTGACAATGGCCGTCATGTGCATGCCGACGCCTGCGGCGAGGCCTGTCGCAAGGGCGAAGAAGATGAAGACGATGTCCTGTGGATCTTTGACGGCCGTTCGAAACCGAATGATGGACATCGCTCCGACCAACCCAAACGCCCGCGCAAGGTTGTTGCCGATGACCAGCATCACGACGGCCGTAATCATCGCGAGGAAAATCATCGACCGCACGAACGTAGGCGCATAGCTGGCCCCGCGGTACGTCCAGCGGTAGACCAGCGAGATGGTGAAGCCGCAGACGAACGCCACCAGCAGCGACCCAACCACTTGGGGTAGGTTAACGCTCTGAAGCGTGATCTCTTGGAAGTCTTGCAGCATACCGGTTGATTAGGACAAAGGTTAAAACGAAGCGCTCGCCATCACGGCCTCTTTCGGGTCGTTCTGCTTCTTGTGGACTTGCGCGCAATGGCAATACTTGGAGATGGCGCGCGGCCGAAGGTCGTACGTCGCCAACATGGGGCGTAGCCACCCTGGAAACTGTGTGTCAAACTTGACTTCGAGGATCGTGTAGCCGGGCCGCACTTCGCGTAGGTTGCTGTACGTGTACAACTCGCTGAGTTTCGGATAGTAGCCGCCCCGCAGGTTGCGGTCGAAGGTGCAGCGGAAGGTTGGGTCGAAGCGGCCGAGGAAGGCTTCGCGCTCGTAGACCGTCATGTGCGTCGGCCGCAGGTTGTAGCGGAACACATGGTAGAAGAACCGACGGGCCTCTTCGGCGGCGTCGGCATATTTCGCATGCTTGACGATGTACGTGTCTACGTCGCCTGTGGCGAAGAGCGCCTCTAGGTCCGTATGGACCACCGGCGCACGGTTCTTGTGGATCTTGTCTTCGTTTTTGCGTTTGATCTCCAAGAACGCCCACGACGTGCTGGTTGGTGTGTTGTAGCCGCGGATACGCAGCTTGCGCCGGATCTTAATGCCGGCCTTCTTCTCGCGGTAATAACGCAAGTCATGCGTATCGAGGTAGATGCTGCGGACGGTGTAGCCCACGTTCTCGAACCCGCGCCCGTGGCTATCGAGGTAAACATACGGGGCCAACTCGGCCCGTAGGATCGGCACCACGTCGTTGGGGATGAAATATTTCAGCTCACTCCGCATCCGACCCCTCAGCGAAACATGGACAGGAGGAGCTCCCATGCGGCTTGGCGCAGCGGCACCGCCCCAAAGTCGATGGTGGCCGAAACACGCGTACCGGGCAGCAGCGTTGGCGGTGCATCCTCGGCGATGGCGGCGATGAGCAGCACTTGGTCGCGCCCGATGGTATGGACTTCGTCGCCGAGGCGAGCAAGCGTGGCGTCGAGGGGGGCAGGCAGCCCCGGTCCCGTCAATTGCACGATCTGGCCGCGTTGCAGCCGCGCGTGGTCGGCTTCGCGAATGGGCATGGTGATGAGTGTTCCCGTGGTTGCACGCACGGTCAGCAGCGTGTCCGGTCCTGTAGCGCGGGCGGCCACACCATCCATCGGAGCCGTGATGATAAACCGCTGTTGGCGGCTACGTAGGGCGTCCAACTCGTTTTCGAACGCGGCGATCTGCGTGCGCAGGACCGCTTGGTCCTCAGGTTTGGCCCCGGTTTGCGCATCCGCAATACGCGCCTCTGCCACCGCGATGTCGGCTTGCAGCACACGCTGCTCGTTTTCAGCGATGTCAAGCTCCTCATCCGGGATAGCGCCTTGCGCATGCAGTTGGCGCAGGCGTTCGAGGGTCGCCGCTTGCTGGGTTGCACGGGCTTCGGCTTGTGCAAGCAGCCGCTGCTCCGTCTCAATAATCTCCGCTTTGGCCCCTGTGGACAGCGACTCCAAGGTGGCACGCGCAGCGGCCAAGTTGCCCGCCAGTGCGACGATCTGTCGCTCGATTTCGTTGGAGAACATCGTCGCGACGGTGTCGCCAACCGAAATGGCATCCCCAAGCGCCGCGTGCGCAAGGTCGATACGGATGGCGTCGCCACGTTCAAAGCGGTTGATGGCGTAGGTCTCAACGCTTCCATCCAAATGGTTGCGTACCATCGACTCGACCGCGTCGGTTTGACTGCGAACCAGCGTCCACTCACGGAGCGGCTCCACACGGCCCGGCAGCGTCAGCGTATCCTCCACCTCAATCGGGGCCATCAGCACAGCTGTTCCCAAGACGAGGACAGCAGCAGCAATGGCAAAATTACGCAGCATACAGTGGCATGACAGGATGGACAGATTACGCGGGGAGCAAAAATAGAAAACGCTTTCGTCAAATGGCTGAAGGCCATGACGCCCTACGCGACGCTTCCTGTTAACTTACGCGTAATCTTGCACGATTGGTGTCCCGAAATGCGTGTTCCACGTTAAGTCACGTGCAAGTCATTGCATGCGGCCCATTTCGATGTAGGATAGATAGGCCGCGCTGTGCAGAATCGTCACTTCCGCCGATTTGAAATCGTCCGCGTTCGCTTCATAGATGTTGACGAATTGCTGTGGGTTGCGGTCGACCAGCGGAAACCACGAACTCTGGACCTGCACCATCAGCCGGTGGCCTTTGCGGAAGGTGTGGAAGATGTCCGGCGTGTCGAACGTGATGGCGGTGGGTTCGCCCGGCACCAACGGCTCGGGATGTTCGAAGCTATTGCGGTACCGCGCCCGGAAGACCTCGCCGCGCACCATCATCTGATAGCCGCCCATGGGCACGTCCATGTACTTCTCTTCGGTGGGGAATGGCTCTTCCGCGTCATCCGGATACACGTCGATGACTTTCACGATGAGGTCGAGGTCCGTCGCGTCGGTCTGTACGTGCACGTTCACCGTAATGGGCCCCGCAAAGGTCCAGTCTTCGTCGAGCACGTCCGTCTGGAACGTCAGCACATCCGGACGGCGTCCTGCAAACCGCTGATCTTCAACCATGAATTCCCGCGTCCGGTCGATGCGGACGGCCTGCGTGTAGGGCACTGGGTTGGCCGGGTCACTGGTGTAGGTCGTGTGCGCATCACCCGTCGGCGCGGCGGTGCCTATGCGACCTACGTCGTGCAAGTAGAGCTTCGTCGGTGTGGTGCTAGGCGGCGGCCATGCATCGAGGTGGTGCCACACATCCGAGCCTGTGGCGTAGGCGAGCACTTCGGGCAGATCGAGCGTGCCTTTGTCTTTCAGATGGTAATTGAAGAACGGCAGGTCGACGTTTTCTTGGTAGTGAACGGAAGTCTTGTTGGTGAACGAGACGTTGCCCAAGCGGTCGCCGTAGCTGCGGACCCAGCCGCCGTGAAACCACGGGCCGAGCACGAGGGTGTTGGTGATGCCAGGGTTCTGCTCCTCGATGGCGCGGTAGATCTGGATCGGGCCGTAGGGGTCTTCCGCATCGAAGAAGCCCGCTACCGTCATCACATTCGACGTGATGCCCTGCAAGTGCGGAAAGATGTTGCGGCGTTGCCAGAATTCGTCGTAGTTCGGGTGCGCCATCAGCGAATCCCAGAACGCGATCTCATGCTTGAAATACTTCGTGTTGGCGTTCTTGACTGGACCGAGGTCGAGGAAGAACTGGTACGCATCGGGCGTCCCAAAGTCGAAGCGCGGACCCCATTGGTTGGTTGGGTTGGGGCCGGGGCTTTCGAAGAAGGTGAAGAACCGGAACGCATCCTGCAAGAAGAACGCGCCGTTGTGGTGGAAGTCATCGCCAATGAACCAGTCGCCCACGGGCGCTTGTG
>CAYYHN010000228.1:0-6827 GCA_964471245.1 uncultured Rhodothermaceae bacterium
TGCTACGGTTACTGCTCCGCGAGCTCGACCGTGCGGTTCCACTGCTGCGGTTGTTGCCTGACGAGCGGCTCACGTTGCCACTGCTACGGTTGCTGCTCCGTGAACTGGAGCGCGTGTTGCCACTGCTGCGGGTAGTACCCGACGAGCGATTGACGGTGCCACTGCTACGGCTGTTACCCGACGAACGTTGCGTAGTCGTACCACGGCTCCGATTCGAGGAGTTGTTTCCTCGGCTCACGGTCCCGCGCTCCGTCGAGCGTGTCGTGCCACGATTGACAGTACCGCTGCTGCCCGACGAGCGCGTCGTGCCACGGCTTACGGTGCCACGCTCCGTCGAGCGTGTCGTGCCACGACTGACACTTCCACTCCGTTCGGTGGAACGGGTGTTACCGCGTGTAACGGTGCGCCCACTGTTGGTGCTACGCGTCGTGCCACGAGTTACGGACCCAGAGCGTCCCGTTGTGCTGCGTGTACTGCCTCGAGTTACACTGCGCGAACGTGTCCGTTCGTCTGTAGCTGTGCTCGTCGATGCACCAGAGCGGGTACCACCACGTACGACGGAGCGCGTGCGCCCATTGTCTAGACCCGAGCCTTGGAGCGTGCTGCGGCCGCCTACCGACGAGGTGCCGCGACCGTAGCCGCGCGTACGTCCGTTGTCGGCGAGGCGACTGCGGCCAATGCTGCTACCACGTGGTGCGTAGGTGTTGTTCGTCAGGACGTAGACGTTCCGGTTCCGATAGGGAAAGCCACGACCATAATAGCCGTAGTGGTTGTAGCCATATCCAAAGGCGTAGCGATTAAAGCCATATCCCCAAGGATTGTAGAAACCGCCGTAGTAAAACGGATCGTGGTACCGGTAGAACGGCCGTCCAAAACTAAAACCGAAAGAAATCGACGAACCGTAGTAGTAGGGATCGTAGAAGAATGGGTCGTGGAAGCTGTAGAAGGGATCGTAGTAGCGACTGAAGTACCGGCGGTAGTGATACGGACGGTAGTCGTTGTGATAGTAATCGCCTTCGTAGTACTCTTCGCCTTCGTAATAGCGCGTTACGGTAACACTATCTTCATTGACATATTCTTCAACTTCAACATACGACGGTTCGCGCTCCTCATAGACGGTTGCCACTTGAGTATAACAACCGGAGAAGCCAAAGAGAATGACCGCCAGTGCGGCGAAGCGAAGGGGACCCGAAGGCGCCCTGCGCCGAGGTGTGGTGGATGATAACAACGTCTTTTTCATGGCAGATAACCCGGAATGCGAGCAAAATATGTGTGTGGGTGGTACATCCTGACTTCGGGGTCCCCGTCCGAAGCTGTCGGGATATACCGGCCACGGCTATGTTCGCAGGTCCCGGTGCGAATTCAACCGTGGCTTGGTATTCAGCAGGTGCGGCGGGTATATTGCCCGCCCTATGTAAGGTACGGCTTCCCTCTAAGAAAAGCCGCAGGGGTGAATCGCCTCCTGCTGTAGGCCGTTTCCTTGCCGAGATCATCCGCAAATACTGCGCCGACTCACCAACCCCTTCTGCATACGTCCTGAATGGCGATTGGTGCCCCGGCATTGTACTCGATATACACCACTGATTGTACACTATGGCTGACGCTATTACCTCACGCGAGCAAAACTATTCGCAATGGTACCTCGACATTGTTAAAGCGGCTAAACTGGCTGACTACTCACCCGTCAAAGGCTGCATGATCATCCGCCCAAATGGATATGCCTTGTGGGAAAACATGCAGGCAGGCCTTGACAAAATGTTCAAAGACACGGGCCACAAAAACGTCTATTTCCCAGTCTTTATCCCCCAGTCGTTCCTGTCAAAAGAAGCCGACCACGTGGAGGGGTTTGCAAAGGAATGCGCCGTCGTGACGCATTCGCGCCTCACGACGGCCCCCGATGGCAACGGGTTGATTCCAGACCCCGCTTCGAAGCTAGAGGAAAACCTGATTGTCCGCCCAACTAGTGAGACCATCATCTGGGACACGATGAGCCGATGGATCCAATCGTGGCGCGACCTACCCATCAAGCTCAACCAGTGGGCGAACGTCGTGCGTTGGGAGATGCGGACGCGCATGTTTCTGCGGACGATGGAGTTTCTTTGGCAAGAAGGCCACACAGCGCATGCCACTAAGGAAGAAGCCATCGAAGAAACGCGGCAGATGCTGGATGTGTACGCGACGTTTGCTGAGGAATTTATGGCGATCCCCGTCGTACGCGGCACCAAGACCGCCAGCGAGCGCTTCGCTGGGGCCGTCGATACGCTGTGCATCGAAGCACTGATGCAGGATGGGAAGGCACTGCAAGCGGGCACGAGCCATTTCTTGGGGCAGAATTTTGCGAAGGCGTTCAATTGCCAGTACCAAAACAAGGACAACCAGCAAGAATACGTTTGGTCCACCTCGTGGGGTGTCTCAACCCGCCTGATCGGTGCGCTCATCATGACGCATTCCGACGACCAAGGCCTCGTATTACCGCCGCGCCTCGCGCCAACGCAAGTCGTCATCGTGCCGATTCTCATCAAGAACAAAGACAACGCGCCCGTACTCGACGCCGCCAACTGCATTGCAAGCGAACTGCGCGCACTCGGCATCCGTGTGCTCGTCGACGACGATCCGTCGCAGCGGCCAGGATGGAAGTTCAACCAGTACGAAGTTGAAGGTGTGCCGGTGCGGCTCGCCATTGGCCCTCGCGACGTGAAAAACGGCAACATCGAAGTCGCACGTCGGGATGAGCGGACGAAGGAAGTTGTGTCGCAGGAAGGCATTGCAACACATGTGTCGAGCTTGCTGGATACGATCCAGCAAAACTTGTTTGATAAAGCCTTGGCCTTCCGGGAAGCGCAAACTACATCGGTTGATACGTGGGAGGAATTTAAGGACGTGCTCGAAACCAAAGGCGGCTTCATTCTAGCCCATTGGGACGGCACAGAAGAAACGGAAGCACGCATCAAGGAGGAGACCAAGGCAACCATCCGATGTATCCCCTTCGACCAGCCCGAAGAAGCGGGTGTTGACATGCTGACAGGCCAACCATCGGCAAGGCGTGTACTCTTTGCAAAGGCTTATTAATTATAATCCTGTGACCATATTCAAGGCTGATACTTCTTGCGAGGTGTCAGCCTTTTTCCGTTTATCGCAAATCGATTGCATAAACTTGCTGGTCGTGTGCGCCCCACCTATTTTGTCAGGGCAATTTGAGCCCGCGTCGCTGCTAGCTGTCCCTTTCTCCGCAATGGAAACCCCTCAAGAGACGACCAACCCAACCCGAGAATTCTACATCGTAGGCATTGGGGCTTCTGCTGGTGGTCTCGAAGCGTTGGAGCATTTTGTTAACCGCTTGGAAGTCAACGCCAACGCAGCATACGTCCTCGTGCAGCACCTTTCGCCGAATCACAAAAGCCTGATGGCAGAGATCTTGGCGAACCACACGAATTTGCCCATTCAGTACGCTGATGATGGCATGCTCGTCGAAGCAGGGAATATCTACCTGATTCCTCCGAGTAAGAACATTCGCATGTACAAGGGGCGCTTGTTTCTTTCCGAACAGGACCGAAAAGGTCTCAACTTCCCCATTGACCTCTTTCTACAGTCGCTCGCCCTCGATGCACAAGATCGCGCCATAGGGGTTATTTTATCGGGGACCGGGAGCGATGGTACGCTTGGAATTCGCGCCATCAAAGAGCAAGGCGGGTTAGTGCTCGCGCAACAGCCTGATTCGGCAAAATTCGACGGGATGCCTTTAAGTGCGATTAACACCCGATTGGTTGATCGCATCACCCTACCCGAACGGATGGCTGAAGTAATCGACAACTTCATCGAGCATAGCCGCCCCTACACGACCGAGCACCTAACAACTGATATCGCTTACGAAAACACCTTTACTAAGGTGTTGGCGATGCTACATACCTTTTCGGGCGTCGATTTCTCGCTGTACAAATTTTCGACGATCCTCCGTCGCATTGAGCACCGCATGGGCCTGCTTCAAATGCCGGATTTAGAAAGCTATGCCCAGCACATGGAGTCGTCCGAAGAAGAAGTACGGCTGCTCTACAGGGAGATGCTTATTGGCGTGACGCGCTTTTTCCGCGACCCGGACGCCTTCCAAGCACTTGACCAACAGGTCCTAAGCTTACTCATAGATCAGACGATCAATAGATCATCACACCAGTTGCGCATCTGGATTTCGGGCTGTTCGACAGGTGAGGAAGTATACTCAGTAGCAATCATGCTGCGCGAACGGATGCGCAAGCTTGACAAATTACTTGATGTCAAAATTTTTGCTACAGACATCGACCAGACAGCACTGAATGTAGCAAGTAACGGCTTCTACCCTTCCAGTTTAATTGCTGATGTACCAATGGAATACCTCCAACGGTACTTCATCAAACAGGGAGATCATTACCAAGTCGCCCGCGAACTGCGACAGATGATCATCTTTGCCCCGCACAATGTGCTCAAAGACCCGCCATTTTCACGCGTGGATCTGATAACGTGCCGCAACTTGTTGATTTATCTCAAACCAGAAGCACAGGACCATGTCCTAAACCATTTCATTTATGCTTCCGCACCAGAAGGCTTTCTCTTTTTAGGCAGCAGCGAAAGCATTGCAGAAAAGTCTGAGTACTTCAGGACCGTTAACGGTAAACAACGAATCTATAGAAACCGAAGCACACAGACCCATCCTAGGCTTGCGGATACTATTCTCAATCGCTCGCTGAAGGTCCCTCTTTTGCGTAGATCGCAAGGTCGACGTAGTATCCCTACGCAGGACTTAGAAACTGCGCAACTGTACGAACAGATCCTAACGAAACAACTTCCACCTTCTTTCATCGTCAATGTGCGCAATATGATTACGCATACCTTTGGCGACGTTCACAAGTTTTTGAGGATTCCACAGGGGCAGGTGGAAATGGACGTGGAGAAAGTCCTGCACCCAAGTCTCTCGGTAGCCGTAGGAACGGCACTGCACCGGCTACGCAATCAACTCGAACCCGTCTTGTACCAAGGCATTCCAGTTGATCTAGACGACCCGAATATTAAATCGGTTGACCTCAGTATCGACCTACTCACGTCGCAAGAAGACTTGACACATGCGTTTGTCGTACTTCAACCCAACCTTGCACCGTCGACGCCTGATGAGGCTGCTTCATATTCGCTGGAAGCAGAGACTCAAACACGTATTCATGACCTTGAGCGTCGGCTGCGGTTTTCTGATGAGAGCCTGCAAGCGGCCATCGAAGAACTGGAGACGTCCAATGAAGAGCTTCAGGCTACGAATGAGGAGTTGATGGCCTCGAATGAGGAATTGCAGAGCACCAACGAGGAGTTACAGAGCACCAACGAGGAACTAATCAGCGTGAATGCCGAGTTGCAGGCAAAAGTCCGCGAACTCACGCAGCTCAATGCGGACATGGATAGCCTCCTCGTGAATCTGGAAATCGCCACGGTATTTACAGATCGCGAGTTGCGCATTCGCAAGTTCACCAACTCGGCAATGGCCCATATCAACCTACGCGCAAACGATGTGGGGCGGCCCCTATCCCACTTCACCCACGTATTCGAGAACGTCAACTTTGCGTTGTGCGCGCGCGAAGTTTTGGACACAGGAACCCCCTTCGAGCAACGCATCCGGGACCGAAAAGGCGGCCACTTTTTGATGCGAATCCATCGCAATCATACGGCGCATACCATTAATCAAGGTCTTGTTTTCATGTTTATCGACATTAGTGAAGTCGTACAAACAAGCGATGCCTTGAGGCTGACCGAAGCGCGGTACCGTTCCCTAGTTGAAGATCAACCTGACCTGATTTGCGAATTCTCATCTTCGCTTGAATTAACCTACGCTAACCAAGCGTATCGAGAAACTTTTGGCACTACGGATGATGTGGATCCGACGCTCATTGGTCAAAGTTTGTTTGCCTTAATTCCTGAGCACGAACAACTCGATTTACGTGCAGAATTGGAACGCTTGTCTCCTACTCAACCTATTTTTCAGGAGAACCGTGCTACTTTGTTACCTAGTGGTTCAGTGACATGGATTAACTGGCAAACCCGCGCCTTCTTTGATGCAAGTGGAAGTGTCTTAAGTTACCAAAGCATAGGTCGCGATATAACAGAGCGAAAAGAGCTGGAGGACGCACAGGCTAAACATACACACTTTATGGAAGGTCTGGCGGAACGATCGCCTAATTTGATTTATGTTTATGATCTCCAACAGCAGCGCAACGTATACGCCAACGATGCCATCTCGACCATCTTAGGTTACACCGCAGAAGAAGTACGTACAATGGGTGACCGGTTCCTGCTCACCTTACTTCACCCCGACGACGCGGCCCGCGTTTTACCCGGACTTCCAGCCTCATTTAGCACAATGGAGGATGGCGATGTACTGGAGCACTCCTACCGTATGCGCCACGCCGATGGAGAGTGGCGCTGGTTGCATAGCCGCGAAGTAACGTTTAAGCGTAGCTCCACGGGCGTAGTCCAACAAATCTTAGGCGTAGCAACAGACGTGACGTCTCTGAAAGCAGCTAAGAATGACCCCAATCAAGCCAGCTCATAAAACCAGCCGCTTGACCAAATGGAGAATTTCGACCAATTACGCGATGAGGCGGAACGCCTGTTGGCGAATGAACAACCTGATTATTTGGAGCAAGATTCGGCAGATCACCGCCGCACGCTGCAATCTCTGCAAGTTCATCAAATTGAGCTACGCCTTCAACATGAAGAGTTGCAGCGTTCCTACTCCGAACTAGAACGCTTGCATGCTCGTTTCCACAGCTTGTTCGAGGATGCACCCATTGGGTATATCGAATTTGATGAAAACG
>CAYYHN010000229.1:0-6820 GCA_964471245.1 uncultured Rhodothermaceae bacterium
ATCGGACCTAGAAACAGGGCAGATGTACCTGTTTGAAAACACCGGTTCGGCAACATCACCTTCGTTTGCCTTGCGTAATCGGATGGATATGCTTCCCGAGGCGTTTCATTATGCTCCAGCGATGGGCGACCTCGATGGCGACGGTGACCGCGAGGAAGTCCGCGGCACGTGGGAAGACTGTAGGGCCATTCTCCGCAACGACGGCAGTGCTACCGAACCCAACTTAGTGTTGCAAACGGACAACTACCTCGCCCTCACACGCGGCAGCAATACCACACCGCACCTCGCTGACATCGACGGCGACGGCGACCTCGACCTGTTCGCAGGCGAATCCTCTGGCGCACTAAACTTCTACCGCAACGACGGCACACCCCAAGCACCTGCCTTCACGTTCGTCTCCGACAAATACCAAGGCATTGATGCAGGCCGCCGCAGCTTCCCCATCACAACCGACCTCGATGGCGACGGCGACCTCGACTTGCTAATGGGGACCGACGGCAACGACATTCGCATCTACCGTAACAACGGCACCCCAACCGAGCCTATCTTCGAGGAAGATGGCATACTTGACGTACCCACCCCCAACCTTGTCGCCCCCGCCTTTGTAGATATTGATGGAGACGGTGACGTGGATCTATTCATGGGTGGACTTGGCGGTGGTCTCCTCTTTTATGAGGCGCAATAGCACGTTTTTCGAAACCCAAATCGCCTCCACCAAAACCTCATAAATTACGGGTTGCGCACCGCAACATAATTAATGTATCTTTGCGTCCTGCCAATAAAAATAGGCAGACCCCAAATAAATGGTCCGGTAGTTCAGTTGGTTAGAACGCCGGCCTGTCACGCCGGAGGTCGCGGGTTCGAGTCCCGTCCGGACCGCCTCCCAGAACGCGAAGCTATTTCGATGGCTTCGCGTTCGTCGTTATGCGCGTTTTTACTATCAAAAAGGTCGATTATTAGATTATTTCCGGGTGTTCGAAAACTGTTTTTTTCGTACACAAAACCGCTCGAACTTATCGAACACCCTAGCTCATATTGCAGATTTGGTGGTGCTGACAACCAATAGGATCCTAGATTCTTGACCAATTTGATGATCGTGATCATTTTTTTATCCCAATTTGGCCCCGATTGCAAGAGTTCGAGTTCCGCCAAAAGTTTCGCCCGGTCCTGCCGAATCGCGGTTTGTAAACGAGCGAATGATTCCGCGTCGATATCGCCATTCAGGAACAGTTTTTCGGATTGCAATAACTCGTTCTCTTTCGTCTTCAAGTTCTTACGTGTAGCAATCAGCCTATTCGTTTGTTGTCGCCGCGCCTGCGCTGTGTTTTCCCGTAACATGGCTTCTGCCAATTCTAAAATCTCTGGTGCTGGACGTAGTCTATCTAGGTAATCGGCGAAATCGGTGTGCATCTGGTCTGCCCTGTGCCTAGCACCTAATACCTTTTGTTTCTGGCAGGCTTGGCAATGGTAATACCAGTAGCGTTTTCCTGATTTGCTCCTGCTGCCGCTCGATGTGTACAAACCGTTGCAATTGGGACACGTAATCAAGCCTCGTAATGGGGTTTCAGGATGCAGCTTGACCTTTTTCTGAGGCACGACTTTAGTAAACCTTCGCGCCTGTACTTCCCAGAACAGGCTTTCAGACACGATACCATCGTGTAAACCGTCTACGATTTCTTCAGCCTCATCTTTCCAAGCAGATAATTTTAGAAGCCCTGCATACAGGCAGTTTTTCATCATACGGTGAAACTGCCCCTTACTGATCTCCAAACCCGATTGGCGTCGTATTTCCTCAAGGCTCCAATTGGTGCTTGCAGCTAATTGGAATGCCCTGCGAATGGGCTCTACCAAGTCTCCGACTGGCTCAATCATCATTTTCCCATCGTGTCCATAGACCCGCCGATAGCCTAATGGGGGAACATTCACATACCTCCCCTCTCGCATGGCCCGTCGCATTCCACGCTTTACATTCTGTGATCGCCGCCTATTCTCTACTTCTGGAGCCGTTACATAGATCGACAACATCATTAGTTGCTCAGGAATATCCAGGTCTATCGGCTGCTCTATGGCCTGCACCTCCAACCCGACCCTGCCCAGCGTTCGTATCATCGTCAGTGCATCCGTTGCATTGCGTGAGAAGCGGTCCCATTTGACCACTAGCACGCGATCTGCTCCGCCCCTATGCTTGCGTACCCATTCCATCAGCGCGGTCCACGCGGGCCGTTGAAACGTTTTTGCGCTGTAGTCCTCCTCGAAATGGGCCGCGACAACGATTCCGCTGTTGGCACAATAGCTTTTGAGTCGTTCATACTGGTCGCGCAAGCTGTACCCTCGGCGGGCTTGCTCATCGGTACTGACGCGGGTGTAGATGATTGCTCTAGGCATGAAAAGAGTGTGTCTATGAACGTGATTGCTGCGCGGGCTTGTTCGCGTGTGTATTTAGGCCATCCGGCGCTTTTGTTCAAGATGTGCTGTGCTTGTTCTGCGGTCACGTCCTCACCTCAAATCAAATCCAGTGGTTGCATTGCTTGGGGAGCGACGTAAATCACACGGCCATCCTCGTAGAGCCTCACGGCTTGCTTGCCCTCTTCTTCGCCCTGTACGATCTGGCCGTCTCCGTGGGGCGTCTTCACGCGTATGCCAATGGGATGCCGCGTAAACAGGTCGGCTACCGGTTCGGGCTTCTGGTAGGTGAAGCGAATGAGGCGGGCGCTATTGTCCCGATACTTGACCGTCTGGATGCCTTGTTTCTCGAAGGTGGCAAGCATCCGTGTGAGCTTCTTCGCCAGTGAAAGGCCACTTTTCGGCCATGCCTTTGATTCCCGCTGGACGTCAGTTGCACGAGAGTTCAGACGTTCCAGAAGCTTCTCCGTAGTGCCTTCCCATGAGCCCACTTCTGTGATCCAGTTAACTAGGATTCTCGCCCACGGGGTATCGTCCAGTTTCGCGTCGTAGACCTGCCCTTGGTTGCGCTCGAATGCCCGTTGAAGGTGGCCGCTCGGACCAGGTAGCGCATCGCCAAAGCGCTGGGACCAACGCAGGAACGTTGTGAGGCGGCTGTTGCTGTCGAGGGGTTCCGTATCCGATGCTAGGCCCTTCACGAGGGCATCCAACACGGCACCAAACACGAGGGGGGCATCGGCTCGGAAATCGTCCCACACGTCGGTGTCATCGCGGTAGGTACCGGCCTCGATGGGCGGTACTTCGATGTTGATGGTTCGGGAAATGAGGTCTGGACGGCGGATGTATTCCGAAATGCCATTCATGATCACAGGGCGGCACGCACGGATGATCGTTTCGTCGTCGTCGGTGTTCAGCTTGCGATGCACAAACGCGCCGCCGGTCGTGATGCGGCATAGGGAATCGGAGAGCCAATCGGGGATGTACGAAACGTTGTCGTAGACGAGGACGTGGGTGTTCTTGGATCGGATGTAGAAATTACGCTCATCACTGGGCAAGGACGACATATCCGCCAGGTTGGGATCGATCCATGTTCGGACCATGCGGGTACGTGTGGACTTGCCCGATCCCTCCCGGCCTGTGATATTGAGCACGGGGTACGGACCACCCGGAATGAAGCTGTACACCACGTAGGCCGCGAGCAACATCAGGTCATCACCCGTTACCCCAAGGTGTTTACTGAGCAGTGCGAGGGAGCCGCCTTTTTTCGGTACAGGAAGCGGCATCATGCCCATTGGACGCCGAAACGCAACAGGCGGACGACTCACCACGCGCCAGCTTTTATCCGTCACCTCGACGGCTCGCCATGCGTCATCTCCAAGGTCGATGTACAGCTTTTCGCGGTTAGGCCCCCACATCGTCCGGAGCCCCACCGATTTGCGCTCTTTGAAGTCAAGGCGGGCGAGTGCTTCAGCGGTCCCGATGGCGTCATTTAGCGGGCCGTCACCGATGGGCCTGCCATATATTTCGGCGTGCTGGGCCTTGCAGTAGGCACGGGGCAACGTGCTGTTGAGGGGGTGGTGTTCGGTGTGGCCGTTGACCGGTACCGAGGCGTAGCACTCGTTCGCATCGCTGAAGAAAATTTCGATGTCCCCCAATATCTGGTAGACGCGATCCGCCTTCGAGCGTTTGTCTGCTTTCGTCTCATCGGTGCGGAATGGCTTGGCTTGGGCCAAGATCTCCAACAATTCCTCGTTGCCATGCTCGCGGATGACGTCGTTGACGTCCATCGTCTCCTGTATCTCCGCGATACGCGGCGTAGGACCACCCGCGTTGACGATATGCCCAGCAACAATCGTTGCGCCTTTGCGCCCTGCGTCGTCGCCGTCGTAGGCAATCACGAGATTTGAACTGCCTGGCGCCGTTGCGAGCGGCTTCACGACATCCGGCTTGTTTTTGATGCCAGTAGCGCCAACCGTGAGCGTACATGCGTTACAACCCGCTTGACGGGCGCTGAGCGCGTCGATCTCCCCTTCGCACACCAAGAGGTTGTCTTCTTCACCCAACGCGCTCAGGGGCCATATCTGCGCCTCTCCACAAGAAACAATGTTCTTCTTCCCATTTCGCATTCGCCATGCCATTTCTTTGGGGTCGAATGCGATCTGCTTCCATGAAATGCACCACTTTTCACCCATCATGTAAGGGATGAAGATCCACTGCTTCCGCCACATTTCCCGAAGGCCGATCTTGTACTCCTTCAGCGTTTCAAGAGTTAGGCCACGCGTTTCAATCAGATAGGTTTTTGCGGCCTTTGTGGCATCTCTCGAAGCACGAGTCAAAGCGCGATTCCATGTGAGGACGTCGTGCATCTTCTGTGGGCCAAGCTCGGGCTGAGTTGACGCTGACTTCTCCATCGGAAGTGGAGTATCGAGACGCCCAAGCCGTTCTTTGATCCACTGTATGGATTCCTTTCGACTGAGCCGCTGCGTATCGGCAACAAGTCCAACGATGTCGTTGGTGTAGGGGCTTCCGAAGTCCTTGATCCCCCCTGTCCGCAAATTGATGCTGACGCTGGGGTTAGAATCGCGCCCGAATGCGGTGGGCATACGAAGATGGGAGATGAAACCCTGATTATCCATCTTCTTTTTTGCGGGTATGTTTATACCACAGGCCTCGAAGATGTATCGGTGCTCTGCCGCCGTCAATGTATCGACATCAAATGTCATGCAGCTTGGGATTCAGAGGTGCGTGTTTGCTTGTATAGCCGTTCGATATGCTTGTAAATGACCCGCATAGCGTTAATCTCACGTTGCAAGTCGGGCCGTTGATCTAGGTCGTATTTGCGGGCATCTCGCTTCATTTTCTTACCAACCTTCGTAACAACAGCGAGTAATTCGGCATCACTAAATGGGGCGTCGGGGTCTAACGTGAGTTGCTTTGATGCCTTTGGATGATCCAAGGTCAACTTGCGCCCTGAGTCTGGTTGCCAAAGCATCACGCCCTTCGGATCGCCCTCAGCTATGCCTTCAATCACCCAATACTCAGTGCCCCACATGACACCCATTCCGATATGTCTACGCGTCCATTTCATGACGGGCCTCCATTGTGGTAGAATTGCATCCGATCATCCCAACTGCACGTGTGGCACCACAAATTCGAGCCGGTCCCGGCGCAGGCGCGACATCCTTCAATTGCACCGGGCCGCTCGTTGATGGGGTCTTCGGCGTGCAGATCGTGATGACCAAGCCCGAAGCACTGATCGCATGAGTTGGTTCGCATGTGATCACCGCACTTGGGGCAGTCACACCCGCTGAATTCCCAGTCGTCCATCATTCCGACTCCGCTTCAGCAAACAACGGGCGTTTGCGATACTTCAGCCACGCATCGCGCATTTCCTCATAGGGCACAGCAGCTAGGATCTCATTGTTAATCAGACATCGGTCATCGTACACCTTGCCCTGTTTTATGTACTCGTAGACCCCCTTTACATCGGCCAGATGGAACGTTCTGCGGCGTGCTATATCGACGGGTGTTGCTACTGCCGGGCCCATTGTACCTGATGACCGAACCTCAAACCCGGAGCCCATCAGTTCCACGATTTCCACGAACCCGTTTCCAAACTCTATCATTTCACTTTCGCTTGTTTTGTGGTTTTGCTGCCGCCTCCTTGATCCAGAGGCGTATGGTTTGGAGATGGTAGCCCACTGCTTTCGACACGTCAGATTCGCTTACACCGGCGGCAAGCATAGCAAGGGCACGTTCCCGCTTCGTTGGTAGCTTCATCGGGTCGGCATCCAGTTTTTCAGGACCGTCTCGATGGCTTCTTGCTCAGTCTTGCCCTTGCTGACCAAGTAGTCGATGTACTGCCATTGGTGAGCACGCGGGCGCACGGGCTTAGGATCGACAGGCGGCTTTGCTGGCTGGGCATGTAATGTGGCACATGCCTTTCGGTGCTGCCGATACCACAAGCGAATCGTCTCAGGGTGGTACCCTAGCTCCGTCGCTACCGCTTTCGCCTCGCCTCCAGCCAGCATCAGTTCAATAGCTTTTTGACGTGCAGCGTTCGTTTCGCGCTGGGGGCGGACATATCCGATGTAGGCCAAACGCCATTTGTAGATAGTCGACCTCGAAAACCCAAGCGCTCGGCTCACTTGAAGGGGCGTTTTGCCCTCATTAAGCATCTGAATGGCTTGCTCGCGGGTCTTCGAATCCGCTTTAAGGTGTGTTCGCATCATCCCGCCACCTCTGGTAGAACTACCCGGTTGGTGATGGATGCGATGTGCTTTGGTAGCTGGTTGGCCGGGACCTGCAAATCTTCCGTACGACAGACGCTGATACTGAAATGCCCGACCCACGCCACGTAATGTGGAAACGGCGTTGAATAAGTAACACCTGCGTGCCGCCTTATGCCTGTTCCTAG
>CAYYHN010000230.1:0-1379 GCA_964471245.1 uncultured Rhodothermaceae bacterium
CCCGGCAATCCGCAACTCAGCGACGCCGAACTCGATGCCCTTGTCGCCTACCTCCTCGACGAAGAAACCGCAGGCGACCACCGCGCCGAGGTTGCGGTCGATGTACCATACAGCGTGGCTGGGTTCGGACGCTTTTTCGATGCGCGCGGTTACCCTGCCGTTACACCACCGTGGGGCACACTCAGCGCCATCGACCTGAACACCGGCGACTACCGCTGGCAAGTGCCGCTCGGCCACATCGATGACGTCGATGATCCCGATCACCCGGTGACGGGCGCGGAGAACTACGGCGGTCCGGTTGTGACGGTGGGCGGCGTAATTTTTATTGCGGCGACGAAGGACGAAAAGATACGGGCGTTCCACGCCGCGACGGGCGCGCAACTCTGGGAAGCGCCGCTCCCAGCCGGTGGCTATGCGACGCCAGCAACCTACACCGTCCATGGGCGGCAATACGTTGTCGTCGCCTGTGGCGGCGGCAAGATGGGCACGCCGTCTGGTGATGCCTATGTGGCTTTTGCGCTGCCGGAGGGAGAGGGATGAGCGTACTCGATCGCGTTTGGCACCTTGAACAAACGGGTGTGCCCTATGCGTTGGCGACCGTCGTCAACATCGGTGGCTCGACGTATCGGCGGCCGGGTGCGCGCATGGTCATCGCGGCTTCGGGCGAGCGGTGGGGGACGATCAGTGGCGGTTGCCTCGAAGGCGAGGTCGCCGAGCACGCAAAGCGGGCGCTTGCCGACGGGCGTCCGCGATTGGTGCCGTTCGACTTGGCCGATGACGACATCGTGCTAGGCTTCGGCGCAGGCTGCAATGGCAGCGTCCACGTCTTCATCGAACCCATCCAGCCCAACAATCCAAACAGCCCCATCGCGCTTTTACAGGCCTGCCATACCGCTCGCACGCTCGGCATCCTCACCACGGTCACGCAGGCGGAAGGTGCGCACGCCGACGTGCTCGGCCAGCACCTGCTCGTCCGCGCCGACGGCCACGCAGCAGGCGCGCTACTTGAAACGCCAACGTTTGTCACGCTGCACACCGATGCAACTGCGTTGCTCGCTGCCGAGCAGGATACGCCGCAACCCTACCGCTGGCGCAATCAGGTGTACACCGATGGTGAAGGATCTATCGAGGTCTTGCACGAAGTCGTGCGGCCGCCCACGCGTTTGGTGATCTTTGGCGATGGGCACGATGTCCGTGCGATGATCCAAATGGCACAACCCCTCGGCTGGCAGGTGGAGGTGGTGGGTCGCAAGCCGGTCGAGGTTTTGGCGCGGCGTTTTCCTGAAGCGCACACGCGCCAGTTCCTAATGCACCCTGAGGCTGCTGCCGACGTGGTGCCGCTCGACGCATGGAGTGCCGTGCTCATCATGAACCACCAC
>CAYYHN010000230.1:1389-6820 GCA_964471245.1 uncultured Rhodothermaceae bacterium
GACCGTGCTGTGCTGGCTGCACTGCTGCCCACCAACGTACCGTACATCGGCCTGCTTGGCCCACGCGAGCGCACACAGCGCATGCTGGACGAACTCGCCACGCTCGGCCATGCACCTACCGAGGCGCAGGCAGCACGTCTCTACGGCCCCGTCGGCCTCGACATTGGCACGGAGACGCCCGAAGAGATTGCCCTTTCTGCTATTGCCGAGGTGCAGGCGGTGCTGCACGGCCGTGCCGGTGGGTCGCTCCGCGCACGCACTGGCCCGATTCATACAACCACGGCATACGCGCCTTCGTGACCCAAACCCACCGCACTACGAGAGGCGACGCGCCGGAACGCATCGCCTCTCGAAGTGCAGTGGGTTGTCTCTGATTACCTATTTTTTCGGTTGTGTGGCACGCAGCAGTGGGCGGTACACATCGATATTGGCAAAGAGCAGGTAGACGTTGAGGATCGCGACCAGCGCGCCCGGCGCAATATTCGCGGGATCGAGGGCGAGGTGGAATGTGACGATGTTAAGGCTGATGGGCACCAGCATCACGAGGGCCAAGGGGACGAAGCGGCCCGTCAGGAGCATCAGGCCGATGATGACCTCAAAGCCTTTGACAAGGGTCCAGACATGGCTTTCCATGATGGTGCCGAAAAAGTCGGCGGCAGGGCCAGCAAGTTCTGGGGCAGGCAGGAAGCCGATGAAGCCGTTCAGGCCAAAGACGAACAGGATGAAGCCTAGCAAATAGCGGGCAATCATGGGGAGTTTACTCATGATGTTCTCCGTGTAGGATGGTGGGATCAGGGGAAATAAAGATTATGTATTTAGGTGTTGCGACAACTAAATGTGTTACGCACATGGTGGAAATGAGTGGCAACATCTTTTTTCCTTGAACCTCTTGGAGGGCGCACATCCTAGGGGCAGCACGAGAAAGGGGCTCAACCGCGCAACTTGTCGAGTAGGTGATTAAGCCGCTCGACTTCTTCGGGGGCCAAGGTCTGAAGCGGACCAAGCAGACGCGCGTGATCTTCGTCGATGCGGTTGAGCATGGCAAGGCCATCTCCGGTGATCGTGACGTCCATTGCACGGCGATCCGACGGGCACGTTTGTCGATCGATCAGTCCTTTCTTGCGCAGCCGTTCTACAATGCGCGACACGTTCGACATTTTGTCGAGCATGCGGTCTTGAATTGCTTGTATGCGAATGGGTTCGGGATGGTGGCCGCGTACAATCCGAAGGATGTTATACTGCTGCGGTGTCAATCCAAACGGTTTCACCCACTGGTTGTTATGGTGCCCAAACCAGTTGCCTGTGTAAATCAGGTTCACAGCCAGCTTGAGCCGAGGATTGCTGAATTCCGTTTGGTGGATTTCGTCTTCAAGTCGCATGGTATTGTATCGGAAAACGCTACGCATGCTGATATAGCACGCGGGCGTGTTTAGTTTAATGCAGTTATAATACGCTTATTAACATTATTTGTTTAAACAATATTATTCGCGCGTGCACAGTTTGCTTGCTATGAAGGAAAAAAGCGCCTTCATGGTGTTGAAAATCAGGAATTAGTGTATCTTTGGTCGGTTTTTGTTACCAAATCAGACTTAAACGATCCCGGCCTACATGGCAGAATACGTGCCGCCAGCCCTTCTGGCACGTCGGTTGCCATGGCGCATGCAGTCCACGTGCTACTCGCCTCCAGCATATCGTTTTTGGTATTAGCTGTCGCCAGTATGGAGCAGCCGTGGTCGTTTCTGTGAGCGCTAACCCAACCCCAAATCATGAAGACGATCGCTGACTACTCGTTTTCCTTGGCATTCCTGCCTACTGATCGCGGCACTGAGACCGCTTTTGTCCAGCCCAACGGATCAACAGCGGAAGAGAGTGACCTCGTCGATAACGACGCCGACTATGATTATGACGACGCCGATTATGACTATGAGGATGATGACTACGATTACGAAGACGCTGAGTACGAAGACGCCGACTACGATCCGCTTGATGACGATGACGAGTACGTCCTAGAGGCTCGCTTCGTGAGCAAATGGCAAGACGACGACGATGACGCGCCGCGCCGTATGCGGCAACATGACCCTGTTGACATGGCTCGTCGCCGGAAAGTGAATAAGCCCAAACGGCGCAAATCAACGCGTGTGGAAGAGCGTGATGAGGATGACTAGGCTGTGGTGAGCGTGTCCGTACTGGCAAAGCGGTGTGCGTGGGTGTGTTGCGGCAACGCGGACACGGGCATGTGTTGCTTGCAGGTTTGCTGCAAAACGACGATATAGCATCATCGCTTTTCTGTTGTTCGTTGCGCTCCTCGACTCTCATGATCCGTGTTTCTCTGCCGCGCTGCGTGGTCTTTCTGGTTACCTGTGCGTTGGTATTCAGCGCCTGCCGATCGACCCAGCCCTACGAACCGCAAGCGCCTGATGACTTCACAGTGGAATTTGGGCACGGCGGTGGGTTTACAGGGCATTGGGAAGGCCACGTCGTCGCTGCTGATGGGGCTGTGCAGGCATGGCAGGGCCTAGGCACAGCACGCACCTACGCACCCGTCGGCAGCATGTCGATGGTGGCGCGCGATTCATTGTGGCATGCGTTGGAAGGAGCTCCGTTTTTCGGGCGCGACCTGCAAGCGACGGGCAACATGACGCGGTACGTGAAGGTGATGGCAGACGGCAAGACGCATGAAATCCGATGGCCCGAGACACCCGCCGCCGCCGAGGCGTACCCGAACCTGACGGCCTTCTTTGCGCAAGCCCTTCGCCTTGCCGAAGGGGCCAAACCTCCTGAAAAATAGCTCATCCTCGCTATGTCATTCCGTTCTTCGCTTGTCTTGGCTTGTTGCTGCATGGCTGTCGGCCTCGTTGGCATGTTCCCGCTTGCCGCACAGCCGTTCCAAAAAGCCCCACGCCATGAGGCCATACCCGACGCTCGTCACATTCCAGCCTACGAAAGTGTAGCCGCCTTCCAGCAGGCCCACGTGAGCCAGTCGTTACTCGATGCCGCGACGTATCAAGGACGAGCGCAACAAGTACGGGTGGATGCAACAGCAGTCGACCTGCCAACCGCTACGCCTCGGCATTGGTTTGGTACGGCGGATGCGTCGATGCTGCGGGCGCACAACGGCACCATCCGGTGGTGGCGCGGCGATCTTGGACAGCTTAGCATTCTGGGCAAACACGTGTCTGCCGAACAGATGACTGCTGCAGCGATGACGGTGCTCGACACCCATCGGCTCGCACTCAGCCTCGATGCGCCCTCGGCCGAACTCGCGCTGCTGCGCGTGCACACCGATGCGCAACACTTCACGCATGTGCGGTTTCAGCAGATGTATGACGGACTGCCCGTCTGGGGACGGGATCTGTACCTCCACGCCGACGCTCGCAATCAGGTCTACGCTATCAACGGCACCTACGAACCGACGCCGCGTGATGTAGCGCGCACGCCCGTGTTGTCGCAGGAAGAGGCGCTCACGACAACGGTCCGCATGTTGCAAGACGAAGACCGCTGGCACCCCGTCGATCCAGCTGCGGCAGCATGGTTGGGCTTGCCCGCGCCCTCCGAGCGGCTGGTTTATTATCCATCTAAGGCAGACGGCATGCGCCTCGCCTACGAAGTGACGCTGCACCCCAACATCGCCGAGTGGTTCACGTTTATCATCGACGCGGAGACGGGGAAGGCCCTCAATCGCATCGCACGGCATTGCGCGGTGAAGCATGACCACCACCTTGGCGCAAAGGTCGGGACGTTGATGCTGCCAGATCCGCCATCGACGGCTTCGACAAGCCAAACCGGGACGTTTTTCGATGCGACGGCCACCGACCTGAACGGTGTGAGCCAGCAGGTGCGCGTCTATCAGGAAACGAACGGCACGTTCTTCAAGGTGTGGGACCTGCCTAACCTGCAAGGCACCTTTACCATTCCCAACTTGCCGTCACGCGGCAGAGCCGTTACCATCACCACGAGCAATGGGCAGGACTTCTCGTTTGTGACCTCGGGCGACAACACGTGGAACGACCCGTCGAGTGTATCAGCGCACACCAACATGTCGATTGCGTACGGTTACTTCAACGGGACGTTTGGCCGCCTCGCCATCGATAATGCCGACGAGACGATGCTGTCGGTCGTCCATTTTCCGGATGAGAACGGCGGCTCGCTCGAAAACGCGTTCTGGAACGGGCGCTTTATGGCCTACGGCGATGGCGGCTCGTTCTTCAAGCCGCTGGCTGGCTCGTTGGATGTCGCCGGGCACGAGATGAGCCACGGCGTCATCGAGCACAGCGCCAACCTGATCTACCAGTTCCAGTCGGGCGCGCTCAACGAGTCGTTCGCCGACTTCTTCGGTATCATGGTTGATCGCGACGACTTCTTCTTGGGCGAGACCATCATTCGCCCCGGCAACGGCCCTGCTCTCCGCGACTTTGCCCAGCCCGACAATCCGCAGCTTTTCCAGCCGCAACCGGCCCACATGGATCAGTTCGCTAACCTGTCGCTCAACCAAGACAACGGCGGCGTGCACGTGAATAGCGGCATCACCAACCGTGTGGCCTTCCTTGTCATCAACGCCATTGGGCATGCCAACGCCGAGCAGATCTACTATCGCGCCCTCACGGTGTATATGACGGCCAACAGTCAGTTCGGCGATGCACGGATGGCGCTGGAGCAATCCGCCATCGATCTGTTCGGCCAAGGCAGCACCGAAGTCCAAGCTGTCCAGCAAGCCTTCGATGCCGTCGGCATTACATCCACCACGACGGGCCAAGGCGATGACGACAACAACGAGGTGGACCCGGTCGTAGGCGACGAGTTCATTGCGTTCTTGCTGGAGGACGGACGGATTGGCCTCTATGATGTCGCCTTGAATCAGGCCACGGCCTTTGACGCGAGCTTTGCACAGGCCTCACTGAGCACGCAACTCTCGACGACACGCAACGGCCAGTTCCTCTACTTCATCAACAGCGACCAGCGCTTGAGTCTGATTGACCTTAGCACCGGCGATACGTTTACGTGGCAGGACCTGTTCATCCAGCAGCCCGGCGACCTGTGGAATGTGGCCATCGCACCGGATAATAGCGTGGCCGTGTTGGCTTCGGCGTATGAACGCGACCGCAACGTGTACATCACCGATGGCGAAAACCTTGGATCCATCGAACTGCTCGCTCAGACAACGCAGGAGGGCATTCTCGATGAGTCGATTGTCTACCCCGACGTGCTGTCGTGGTCGCCGAACGCGCAGGAGCCCGAGTTGGCGTTCGACGCCTTGCGCGAAGTGAATGTGGCGGGCAACATCGAGGGCTTTTGGAGCATCTACAACATCGACTTTGCGACAGAGCGCATCTTCAACTTTGTACCTGCCCAGCCGGACGGCATCAGCATTGGCAACATCACGTACAGCAACACCGAGCCTGACCTCATTGCCTTCAACGTTTTGGATGCGAAC
>CAYYHN010000231.1:0-6796 GCA_964471245.1 uncultured Rhodothermaceae bacterium
GCCATCAAGAAGTAGCGCCGCCCGATGCAGGCCTTCATCATCCGGCGCGTTGGTGGCGGCATGCTGGCGTTGGGCGGCCTCTTCTAGTAGGTCGCTGATCTCGTCCGGTTGGTAGACCCGTTTGGGGTGTTCTGAATCAGCCATGAGGTCGGTGGGCGTCGTTCGTGGGGAGTGTGCAGACCGTTAAGCGCCTTGCTGGTTCAGCCAGAAAATGACAGCGGCCACAAGGAGTGCAGCAAGTACGGCCAGCGTGATCTTGACCCAACTCCATGGCCGTTCGCCTTGCACCTCGCCAGTACGAGCGTTGACCATAAAGCGAAAAACCTTGTCTTGGTAGCGGTAAGCGCTGATCCAGATGGGTAGCAAGATGTGCTTGAACGTGATGTCGTAGTAGCTCGTTTGCTTGTTTAGGATCTGCTGCTCATCGCCCCCAATGTCGCGGCGGATGGTGGCCGTGATGGTCGTATCCATAATCACACGCGCTGTCTCGAAGCCTTGCTCCAAGTTGACGTTATAGCTTTCGCTGCGGAAGCCACTCATGTAGCGGTCGTCGTATGGGACCAACGCGTCAAGATCCCATGGTTCTAGCTCCAGCAGGTATTTCTGTGGCAGCGAGGTTGAGCCAGGGACGAGCACATCGTCAAAGCTATTGCGGACGCGGCCGCTCGCTGGGTACCAGCGCGTCTTGCGCACTTGGCGCGTCCGGCGTACCTGTTTGCCATCCTCCATAGCGGTGTAGCTTTCCGTCACGTAGTAGTGCTCGCCTCGGCGGCCTACGTATTTTGTATCGGTATCGGTGTCGTACGTCCAGAACGGCAGGTAGATGCCTTTGATGCCTCCTTCGCGGCGACGGTATTTTTTGAGCTTGTTCGGCGCAAACCACAGCCCCGCAATCCAGTCGCGAAACGCTTCCTCGGCCTCGTTTTCAGTCACCTTGAACGGTAACTGCCCTTGTGGCTTGATCAAGCGTTCGGCATGTTGTGTCTTGACGAGGCTCGTGCCGCAGAACGGGCATTCATCAGCGGTGACGTTGGGGTCGAGGCTGGTCTCTGCGCCGCAGCCGGGGCAGTCCACCATCATCACCTCATACATCTCCTGCTCGCCGCGTGCTGACTGCAAGTGCTGCCGAAAGTCCAACTCCCGAATCGGGTCGGCGTCGTCAGCTACTTCGATGGTGTTGTGGTGGCCGCAGTACGGGCACGCGAGCGCTGTGGTACCAGGGGCAAACTTCAAGTCGGCCCCGCATTGCCCACACGGAAACTGGCGGTTTTGCATGAGGCCTTTCGGGTGGGATGGAGAGGGTGAACGTATGGAAAGGGTGGAAGGAATGCAGGACGCGAGAAAGGGTGAAACGGTCCACCCTGTCCTTACGATCCACCCGTTCCACCCTGCGGAGTTACTGCGGCGGCAGTGGTGGTGGTACGGCGCCGAGCAAAGAGGAGACCGCTGGGACTGTCGAAGCGGCGGCCCACTGGGGCATGCCAGCTTGCCAGACGAGCGTCTCGCCCGTAATCGCACCGCTTGCAATCTGCTGGCGGAGACCGGCTTCGTCGAACGGCCCAGCTTGTTGACCGTTGATGGCTGCGTACATCTGCATCGCCTGTGGGAGTGGCGGCGGTGCCGGGGCGGCCTGTGGGGCTGGCGCCGCTTGCTGCTGGGGCATCATCTGTTGTGCCATCTGCTGGGCCATTCCAAAGCCCATCCCCATGCCAATGCCTGCCGAGGCGTTGCCGCTTGGGTTCTCAGCCGCTTTCTCCATCGCCTGCGCGGCTTGGAACTGCGTGTACTTGTTCAGGTCGCCGATGACGCCCATGCTTGTCCGCTTGTCGAGCACCTCCTCGACGGCAGGCGGGAGCGAGATATTCTCGACCAGCATACTTGTCAATTCAAGCCCATAGGACGTGAAGTCAGGCTGGATGCGCTGCCGGATAAAGTCGCCTAGTTCAGCATAGTTGGCCGCGAGGTCGAGCGCCGGAATCTTGCTTTCGCCGAGGATGTCCGTAAAGCGCGAGACGGTCAGGTTGCGCAGTTGGTTCGTAATGCCGTCTGTCGAGAAGTGGGCATTGGTGCCGACGATCTCTTCGATAAATTTGGCGGGATCCGAGACGCGGATGGCGTAGGTGCCAAAGGCGCGCAGGCGAACGACGCCAAACTCCGCGTCGCGTAGCATGATTGGGTTCTTTGTGCCCCACTTGAGGTCAGTGTACTGCCGTGTACTGACGAAGTAAACTTCGGCCTTGAAGGGGCTATCGAAGCCGTACTTCCATCCTTTCAGCGTTGAGAGGATAGGCAAGTTCTTTGTTTCGAGCGTGAACGTGCCCGGCTCGAACACGTCGGCAATTTGCCCTTCATTGACGAAGACGGCGGCCTGCCCGGGCCGGACAATCAGCTTGGCGCCGTACTTGATTTCGTTGTCGTGCCGCTCGAAGCGGTGTACCAGTGTAGATGAAGAGTCGTCGAGCCATTCGATGATGTCGATGAACTCGCCTTTGAGCCAAGAGAGCATAGTTGTATGCAGAGCAATGAAGGAGGATAGGCCGCTGGGGCAGTTGGCTACCCGTAGCGGAGAAACGATAGGCGATAGGCACCAGAGGTGCAAGCGATGTCAGCAGGAACGAACAAGGATGCATGCCTTGGTAGCCGATGCACAACAGTCTTTTAATACATAGAACATGGGGTAGATTGTTACACTTTGGCTGCTGGCGCGTATGGCTAAAAACGAATCGTGATCTCCAGAACCATGCAAGACGTTGTCGTCAGAAGTTGGGCCGAGCTGCAAGATGCATTGTTTTACGATGCATGGGATCCGCGATTGGGGCGGTTTCGCGGCCAGTATGCCTTTCGGGGCCTTTCGGATGCCGCCTACCCGCTCTCGACAACGCTCATGCGCTTGGGTGGGGCCTACGAGCGGCTGGAGCGGCACCTGTTGCGTAATTTCCGCAAATATGCCCACCGCGATGTGATCGAACGTGACTCACCGTGGCATTGGCTAGCCGTGGCCCAGCACTACGGACTCCCCACACGGCTACTCGATTGGACACACTCGCCCTACGTGGCTCTCCATTTTGCGACCGCGAACATCGACAAGTTTGATCGCGATGCCGTCATCTGGGCGGTGAATTACCAGCGGGTGCACCAGTTGCTACCAACGCCGCTACGCGAGGCTTTGCAGCACGAAGGCGCGAGCATTTTCACGCTCGAAATGCTTACCGAAGCTCTCCCCGGCTTAAACGATCTTGGTACGTTGGCTGAAAAACGTCCTTGTGCGCTATTTCTCGAACCGCCATCTATGGATGATCGTATCGTCAACCAATTCGCCCTCTTCTCCGTCATGTCGGATCCGACGCAGTTGATGGATACATGGCTGACCGCCAACGACGAGTTGGGATGGCGACTGACGATTCCCGCAGCGCTTAAGTGGGAGATCCGCGACAAACTTGACCAAGCGAACATTACTGAGCGCGTGCTTTTTCCTGGCCTCGATGGACTGAGTCAATGGCTGCGCCGCCACTACAGCCCCAAGACGTGATGGTGCACAGGGATACCCCCATTCGGGTATGGGCTCCGTGCCCGATCAGTTGTATCTTTGTGGCATAGTCTTGGCTCCATACGCCACCTTATATTTTTTCCAGAGACATCTCTTAGCTCACTACCCAACACACACCAACAACCATGATGCAACGTACACGTCTTTCACTCCTTTCACTCCTTGTGCTCCTGCTCTGTAGCGCCACCTTCGTCGGATGTGATAGCAACGATGATGATGAATTCGACGAAGAAGCTTCCATTGAAGTCAGCGCAATGTTTGATCGTCTGCAGAGCGCACTTGCCGTTGCGTTCAACCCGTTCAGCGTTGGAAAATCTGAAGGCCCACAGGAAATCATCGACTGCCCACAAGGTGGTACGGTCGATGTGCAGGGCAACACGCCGGGCGTCTCGCCGGGTGGCTTCTCCTTCGACCTGATGATGACCTTCAACGACTGCAACGACCTCAACGGCACGCTCGATTACAACGGCGACGGCTCGTTCTCGTCAGACTTTACGCAATTCAGCTACGACGTCAACATGAATGGTGAGTTGGAGGCCGAGTGCACCATCAACTACAACAACTTCGGCCAAAGCATCTCGACCAACACCTCCACGCAGGAGGCGACCGTCACGATGAATGGTTCGATCACTGCTTCGTGCGATAGCGGCAGCGTTACCTGCTCGTTCAATGGGGTCACCCTTGACCTCAACAGCGACAGCGACGATGTCTTCCGCAACAATTGCAACTAAGCTGCATTCGGGTTTCGGCCCGCATCGCTAAATTTTGCTGACCTTCCGGTGGCTGCCCATGTCGCCGGAAGGTTTTTTCGTTTCGAACCGCTTGAAAACCGCGTAGCCGTGCCCACCTGCGAGCAGAGCTATCTTGATTTCCCATGAAGGAGCCGCTAGGTTGCATCGCGCAAGCTACAAACCGTCCGTACAGCAGTATCAATGCCTAGATCTTTGCCAACTCCGCAGGCGCACGAAGCCATTCGGTCGTTTTTCGACGGGTGGCATCTGTACCAGACCGTCATTCAGCACAACTACATGGCGCATCGCGAAATCCATGAGGCGCTACGTCGTGTGTTGATCGACAACCTGCCTGTCGAGGCTACGCTGCTCGACCTTGGCTGTGGCGATGCCTCGTGTATCGCAACGACCGTCCAAGGTACGCCCGTACGTCACGTCATTGGCGTCGATCTATCATCGGATGCACTTGCCTTGGCGGCTCAGAATTTCGCGCAGGTGTCGGTTCCGTCTGAACTGGTACAGGCAGACTTATTAGGCTACTTAGCGCAGCCCTCTACGAAGCCTGTCGACGTGATCGTGTGTGGGTTCGCTGTCCATCATTTATCCACGGCAGAAAAGGAAACGTTTTTTCAACGGGCTCGCCGCTTGTTGGACGCCGGCTCCTTGTTGTTGATGTACGACACCTACCGAAGCCCGGAAGAGTCGCGTGCTGAGTATTTGGCGCGCTACCTCGCGTACGCACGCACCAACTGGTGCGCACTCTCGTCTGCCCAGCACGATCAGATTGCGGAGCACGTGCTGGGCCATGACTTCCCTGAAACCTCTGGGATACTGTTCCGCCTTGCCGAAACGCATGGCTTCGCGACCAAGCAAGCGCTGCTGTTTTCGGATGGCTCCCACGGGCTTTGGTGCTTCCGTGCCGCCTAAGGGCTCAGCATCAAGTAGACGCAAAACAGCCCGGACATCGCCAAAGACGCCCGGGCTGTTTATGTTGGGTGTGGCAGCATGCCTTACTTCACGAAGAGGATTTCGCGGTAGGTTGGCAACGGCCACAGGTCGTGTGCGACAACTTGCTCTAGGTCGTCAGCGACTTCGCGGACGTCAAGCATAGTTGGCAAGACGACGTCACGCATGTGCTCGGCTTCGGCTTGCAGGCTGTGGTCATCGCTCCCGGCGTTGGCTTTGTCGAGCTTCTTCAGTGCTTTGTACAGCTTGGTGACCAGCTTGCCCACGTCTTTCGCTTGGTCCTTCACACCGTCGAATTCGAGGTCGATGTCTTCCCCAGCTTCAGCGGTGATGGCGAGGTCCTTCAGGTAGCGCACAGCGGCAGGCATGATGTACGTGCGGGCCAGCGATGCAGCCGTTTCCGACTCAATGTTGACCTTGGTGATGTACTGCTCAAGCCAAATCTCGTGACGGCTACGCAATTCCGTTTCGCTGAGGACATCGTATTTCTCGAAGAGGGCGATGTTCTTCTCGCTGTCCATCACGCCGAGGGCATCGGCTGTGGTGCGGAGGTTGAGGAGCCCACGCTCCTCCTCGGCTTCCTTGTGCCATTCCTCCGAGTAGCCGTCGCCGTTGAAGATGATCGGGCTGGCTTCGCCAATCACCTCGCTGAGTACGGCAGCCACGGCTTCCTCGAACGCCTTCTTGGTTTTCTTGCCACCGAGCTTCGCTTCGAGCATGGCCGTCATGTCGTCGAGGGCTTCAGCGACGATGACGTTGAGGACCGTGTTCGGGAACGAAACGCTCTGCGAGCTACCGACGGCGCGGAACTCAAATTTATTGCCCGTGAAGGCAAAGGGCGAGGTACGGTTGCGGTCGCCTGCGTGGCGCGGCAGGTGTGGCAACGTCTTCACGCCGAGGCCGAGGAGACCACCCTGCTTGCTGCTCGTGGCCGGACCTTCTTTGATCTGCTCGAACACGTCCTGCAACTGGTCGCCGAGGAAGACCGAAATGATGGCCGGAGGCGCTTCGTTGGCACCGAGGCGATGGTCGTTGGCGGCCGAAGCAATGGAGATACGAAGCAAGTCCTGATGCTTGAAGACAGCACGGATGACCGCTGCACACGCAAACAAGAACTGCATGTTGTCGTGTGGGTTGTCGCCTGGCTCCAGCAAGTTGAGACCCGTGTCGGTGCCCATCGACCAGTTGTTGTGCTTGCCCGAGCCGTTCAGGCCTGCAAACGGCTTCTCGTGCATCAAGCAGACGAGGCCATACTTCCGTGCAACGCGTTGTAGCGTCAGCATCGTGAGCTGCTGGTGGTCGGCCGCAACGTTGGTCGTCTCGAAGATCGGGGCGATCTCATACTGACTCGGGGCCACTTCGTTGTGGCGCGTCTTCACCGGTACGCCAAGGCGGTACAGCTCTTTCTCGGTTTCGAGCATGCAGGCCAGTACGCGGTCGGGGATCGAGCCGAAGTAGTGGTCGTCGAGTTGCTGCCCTTTCGGTGGCTTTGCGCCGAAGAGCGTACGGCCGGTGTTGATGAGGTCGGGACGGCGGAAGTAGAACTCCTCGT
>CAYYHN010000232.1:0-6768 GCA_964471245.1 uncultured Rhodothermaceae bacterium
CCCGTTTCTTCCCCGAAGTGCCGGACGGCCGCATCGCCAACGCGCCGATGGTCTGGGGCCCGCAGCCCCACAAAGGTCACGTCTTCTTCTCCGACTGGAACAGCGGCCTCTGGGTCGTCAAGCTCCAAAGCGAAGAGAAAGAAGAGAAGCCGGGGACGTAAAGGACAAGGCGGGTGCCTCGCGGCTAGTGAGGCACTGCACGCTTGTTTGGGGCTCGACGGCGTCTCGCGTTTGAGTGACACCGTCGAGCCCTTTTCGTCATGAATTGGCTGTATGGGTGGCACGTTGAAGAAACCAAGATTCGCCTTCGTCATTACTCCCATACATTCGCGCAGCGAATCCCTTGCGCACACGACGTGCGCCCTCATCCAACGTGCATCAGCGCGCCTCCTATCCTGTTCGCCAAGCGAACAAACTCTCACTCACTCATTCTCACGCTCCCAAACCATGCGTTTCTCTCCTCCTATCGCCCTCCTCGCCGCAGCGCTGGTGCTGACGGCGTGTGCGGGTTCGCAGCAAAGCCAGTTGGCTGATTTGTCGGAGCCGTTGTCAGAAAACGAAGCGGTTGCGGTTGCATCGGAGGCCGCCTACTATGTGTATGCGACGGCCGAGTCGGAAGATCAGGTCGCGCTCATCCGGTTTGATGGGACAACTGCTGAGGTCGCTGAGACGATTCCGGTGGGCGTATGGCCAACGGAGATCGAAGGGCCGCACGGCATCGCGGTTGGGCCAGAGGGCAAGTACTGGTACTTGTCGCTAGCACACGGGCAGCCCTACGGGAAGATCGTCAAGTACAGCACGGAGACGAACAAGAAAGTTGGCGAGGTCGAGGTTGGGCTGTTTCCAGCGACGATGCAGATTTCATCGATGACGGGACTCCTCTACGTGGTCAATTTCAACTTGCATGGCGACATGGTGCCCAGCACCCTCTCCGTCGTCGAACCGACCACGATGACGGAGTTGGCCCAGATTCCGCACGGCACCATGCCCCACGGCTCCCGCATCTCACCGGACGGTACACGCCACTACGCCGTCTCCATGATGACCGACGAACTCATCGAAGTCGATGCGCTCGTGCTCGAAGAGACACGCCGCCTGAAGCTGGGGACCGGCATGCGGCACAACATGGACGACATGGGCGGTGACCATTCGGACCATGACATGAGCGGCATGAGCCAAGGCAGCATGAACATGCACACCAAGCAGGTCAAGCCTACGTGGGTCCACCCGCACCCGACGAAGCCGCTTGTCTACATCGCGTACAACGGCAGCAACCAGGTCGCGGAGGTTGATCTTGAAGCGTGGAACGTCACGCGCACGTTCAGCACAGACAAAGGTCCGTACAACCTCGAGGTCACGCCTGATGGCCGCTTGCTTGTAGTGAGCTACAAAAGCGCAGGACGAACCGGCATTTGGGATCTGGAGAAAGGCGAAGAACTCGCCAACCTCGAAAACACACGCAAGGTCACCCACGGCGTTGCCATCACGCCAGACAGCCGCTACGCGTTCGTTTCCGTCGAAGGCATTGGTGGCGAGCCCGGTACTGTCGATGTATTCGACTTGCAACGCCTCGAAATGGTAGCCTCAGTCAATATGGGTAAGCAGGCTGGTGGTATCTATTTCTGGAAGATGGAAACAACCGACTGACATGGCATCACAGATTTGATCATCAAAAAAACGCCTCCGCTGATACCAACGGAGGCGTTTTTTTGATGAAGCCCTGAACGCCATCATCCTCAGGCCTGCTGATTGATTAGGTCTACAATCAGGTTCGTTAACTCGTAATGCCGGAAAGGCTTGCTCAGATACGCATCAAAACCTGACTCCAGCAAGCGGTGGCGATCCGATGGCGCGGCATACGCCGTGCATGCTATCATTGGTGTAGCCGCATACTGCGGATCCTCTCGCAAGCGACGCATAAGATCCTCACCCGTATGCTGATCACGTAGGTTGATGTCGATCATCATCAGGTCGAACATGTGTGTCTTCGCTTGGTAGAGCGCATCATCATATGAACTCGCTAATGTCAGCGTGAACTGTTTCTTTAGCAAGATGTCCACCAAATGAAGTACGTCTGGCTGATCGTCTACGACAAGCAAACGCCTCTGTTGGTCACCCGATGTGAGGGGCTGTAACAGCGTCCGGGATGGCGTCCGCCGTGGTGAGTACCACCGTGGGAAATACAACCGCATCGTCGTTCCTTCCCTCTTAACGCTCTCACACGTGATACGACCACCCATCCGTTCGGTGTAGAGACGCACCACCGTCAACCCTAGGCCATTCCCCTCAAACTGACGTGCTGTACCGTATGATTCCTGATGAAACGCATCAAACACTTTAGGTAAGAACGCTTTGTCGATGCCAATACCCGTATCCTGTACAGCAATACACACTTCATGCTCCACCACATCGAGGCGCACCGTTACATGGCCTACTTCGGTAAACTTGAGTGCGTTGGTTAGCAGTCCTTGCACGACCCGACGGAATGCGCCTCGGTCCAGCCGCGCGAAGACGGGTTCGTCCAAGCCCTTTTGATAGGTTAGCTCCAGCCCTTTCTGTACCGCATTAGCCATATAGTCGGAGACTAACTCAGACAGCACCTCATCAAGCAGAGTTGGCTCGGCTAACAGTTCTACTGCGCCACTTTCAAGTTGGGCCAAGTTAAGGATGCTATCGAGTGTAGTATCGAGCCGATCACCGCCTTTTCGGATCAATTCGGCGAAGCGAACCACTTCTTCGTCTTCGTGAAGCTGCAATAGGTCAGAGAAGCCAATAATGCCCACAAGGGGGGTACGGAGTTCATGGCTCATCATCTCGAGAAAAGCCGTCTTAAGCCGATTCATTTCCTCGGCTTTGTCGCGCGCCTCGCGCAGAGCTTTTTCTTGATCCTTGCGCTTCGTGGTATCGCGTTGCGAAGCAATGAAGTGCGTAGGCACACCGTTCGGACCCATGATAGGTGCGATGTTGAGTTCAACCCAGTAGGGCCGGCGTTCCTTATCATAGTTAATCACTTCCTCTTGGATGGAAGTCCCCGCTTCGAGTGCCACACGAATCCGATCCAGCGTAGTACGGTCTGTCTCGGGACCTTACAAAAAGCGGGGCGAACGTCCTATGGCCTCTTCCACCGAATAGCCCGTCAACCGGGTAAACGCCTCGTTGACGTACACGATACGCGGGCCAGGCGGTGCCAAGTCAGCAGCCTCAGTAATTAGAATCATATCATCCGTGTGCTCTATCGCCAACTTGAGCAAACGGAGTTCGTCCTTGCGGGCGCGCGTCTCGGTTACATCAAGCAGGACGCCCGTAAATCCGATGTATCTATCGGTATCGTCGAAGAGTGGCTGCGCAATGGAACGCACAACAACATATGTCCCATCCGTGCGGCGCATACGATACTCCGCTTCCACTGGCAGTCCCTGCTCCAAGGGAGCCATCGTAGTCAACACACGTTCTTGGTCGTTTGGATGGATAAGCTCAAAAGCAGCATCAGGGAACTGGTAGGGCCTATAGGTTTCAGATTGGGTCGCATCGAAACCGAAGAGACGATACATGCCTTCGGACCACCATGCAGGTTCGCCATTGTTGTACCACTCGTAGCTACCCATTTTAGCGATACGCTGGGCAAGGTTGAGCATACCTTCCCGCTTCTCTAGACCTATTTCGGCCTGCTTCTGCCGTGTAATGTTAATATGAGAGACGACCATCCCGCCGCCTTCATGCTGTAGAGGCACTGCACGGAGCAAGAACCACCGCTCCTCAGTCGGGCTGTGGCATGGGTAAACAAGTTCAAACTGTGGCAGGCGTCCTTCACGCAGGGCGTGTAGCCCATCAACCGTCTCACACGCGGTTGCGTGATCTTCAGGTGCTTCTTGGTACACACGGCGGCACGCATCGATGTAGTTGTCCCCAATATCGGACTGATGCAGTTTGGGATTTTCATTCCCTATGGCAGCCTGCCGCCATGCGGCATTGATACGGACGATGGTACCTTGGGCATCCAGCACAGCCACTTGGGCAGGCAGTGAATTAAGGACGGCTCGGCCAAACGCTTCACTACTTTGCACTGCGGCCTCAGCCGCTTTTTGCCCCGTCACATCTTGGGTAATGACCAAGCCTCCTATGATCGCTCCCTTTTCGTTACGAATTGGCCCAGCCTGTGTACGGTATACGCCTTCATTGAACGGGACATCTAGCAACTTTACTTCGCCAGCCAAAGCAGCTCGGTAGAGGGGTTCGATCTGCTCACAGACTGCTTTAGGAAATACCTCCCAGATGGTAAATCCTTCCATTGCTTCTGCTGAGAGCCCCTTTTCCTTCAAGCCCTCACCCCCAACCAAGGTATACCGCAGATTTAGATCAAAGACGACGATGGCACCAAAAGGGTAACTATCAACGACAGCCCGCATTGGAGTCGCATATTGCCCCCACGCCACTGCAGCAGTAGACGTCACATTGTAGTCTTCAATCGGGGCTGCTTGATTCAACGTAACCAAGTGCGATTCCTGCTCGGGATCGTTCACGGCGGTGCACCATAGCACCTCATCAGCAACAACCATGGTCCATTGCCCCCGAGCCTCAGCCAAGTACGGGCGAATCTGCAGGAGAAGGTCACCGAGGTTTGATGTGCTGTGTCTTATCCACAGCCTCAGATCGGTGTCGGCGAAAAGAAGTTCGCAGTCGGATCCAACCACGAGGTAGCCTAGTGTCGGGGATGTCCTTGGCGGTAGACCATGCGTATCTGACACAGAGTCGGCGACCGTAAGTTCGCCGCGACGCATGTGTGAGCGTTTCACTACGTTTGGATGCTTGTTCATAGCAAGACCCCCTGTTTATAACAACAGGTTGATGGATTAAGCGGTCCTGCGAAGTGGTAGGGGTGAGCTTTAGGGTGTTGGACGGAGCTACCAAAGGTCCCAAACTATAGCTGTTTTCTCGTGCAAAAACAAGCAGATGTCGCCATCTCCTCACATCCCAAATCGTTTGAGCCACATAATTAAGTGATCAGGAATAGTGGAAGGCGCCAAACCATGGTCATTTATTCTAAAACCAAACACAAATATTTAGAGACTGCATCTACACCAAATCGACTGAAAGCACCCAATAATCGATTTTTCAGAGCCAGCACTGTCTTTTCCATGAAGTACATAAACAAAGACGACGACGAGATGACGTGTCCTAGCACATTTATTACAAAAAAAGCATATATTTAAAACATGTAAGCGCTTACACAATAAATAAGCTAATCATGTTCGCTCGTGCTAATGCGGCCCCATCTGCTTCCATATTGCTGGCAGCCGTACTCCTGATCTGTTCTGCTGTACCTCGCTCGCTTTATGCACAGCAGGCGCCTTTTACATGGGATAATGCGATTGTGTATTTCGTCTTGCAGGACCGCTTTCTGAACGCAGATACGAGCAATGACAACAGCTATGGACGCGAACAAGACCAGAACGGGAATACCTATGCAGGCTATGAAACCCGGCAAGGCACGTTTCATGGCGGGGACCTTGCTGGGCTCACCCAGAAGCTGAACGAAGGTTACTTTACCAACCTTGGCATCAACGCCATCTGGATCTCACCGCCGTTTGAGCAGATCCATGGCTATGTCGGCGGGGCGGGCTTTAAGCATTACCCATATGCGGGCTACTGGACGCTGGACTTTACTGAACTCGATGCAAACTGGGGCACGCTCGACGACCTACGGACATTTATCGACACGGCACACGCACAAGGCATCCGTATCATTTTCGACGTGGTCATGAACCACACCGGCTACGAGACGCTGGCCGATATGAACAAGTTTGGATTTGGTGTCCTCAACGACGGCTGGGAGAACTATTACTACACAGCCAACGACGCCTCCATCCACTTCGATACGTACGATGACTTCATCAACACTGCGCCTGAGACGGAATCGGCTTGGGCCAACTGGTGGGGCGGCGATTGGATCCGTAAATCGAATGACGGCGGTGCCTACCCAGGCTACACAGCCTGTGGCGGCGGCGACGAACTCATGTGCCTAGCAGGCCTCCCAGATATTCTCACGGAATCGACCGCAACCGTTGGCATTCCACCCATTCTGCAAAACAAATGGGGAGCTACGCGCTTGGCCACCGAGCAGGCTGAGTTGGATGCATTTTTTACCCGCACAGGCCTACCCCGGACGGCCCGTAACCACCTTATCAAGTGGCTCACAGACTGGGTCCGTGAGTTTGGCGTGGATGGGTTCCGCATCGATACGGCAAAACACGTTGAGTTGGTGGCATGGCAGGCGCTCAAGAATGAAGCTGTGCTTGCGCTCCGTGAATGGAAAGCAGCAAATCCGACGAAAGCACTCGACAACCTCGACTTCTGGATGACGGGTGAAGTCTTCGGGGCGGGCATCGGACGCAACAGCTATTTCGACTTCGGTTTCGATTCGCTCATCAACTTTGGCTTCCAGGGCCAAGCGGGCAACCTCGGCAATCTGGAAAACCTGTTCTCTTCGTACGCGAGCACCATCAACAGCGACGCGTCCTTTAACCACTTGAGCTACATCTCGTCGCACGATACCCAACTCTTCGATCGCAGCAACCTTGTCAACGCAGGTACGAGCTTGCTACTTCTTCCGGGCGGCATTCAGATCTATTACGGCGATGAGACGGCTCGCCCCGGCGATGACACCTTTATCTGGGACCAGCCGACGCGCTCCAACATGAACTGGGACGCCATCGACCAGAATGTGCTTTCCCATTGGCAGAAGATCGGCACCTTCCGTCGCGATAATCC
>CAYYHN010000233.1:0-6697 GCA_964471245.1 uncultured Rhodothermaceae bacterium
AATACGCTTGGTATGTGCCCTCTTTAGTTGGTTCGAACCAGATGGATGTATAACGATTCGGGATCACATCCATCTTGGTACGGAAGGCCGGAATGTAGAAGCCGTGTAACACGTCCACACTGTTCATATTCAGCTTGATTGGGCGCCCCATAGGGACCGCAAACTCAGCAGACACTTTGGTTCCATCCTCATAGATGAAGTCCCATGCCCACTGCTTTCCGACCACGGTGATTTCGTAGGAGTCTGGCGGCGCGGTATTCAGCTTGAGGTAGCCTTGGAAACCCCACGTAAACACGATCATCGTCAGGATAGTCGGAATGACGATCCATGCCGTCTCCAAAAGCTTGCTTTCGTGCACGACTTCGGTGCGGTCGTTGGCACTGCGGCGGCGGTACTTGAACGCGAAGTAGATTTTCGCCACCACAACGGCGACGAACATGATCGTACTGACCCAGAGCACGAAGTAGAAGAGGCTGTCGATCTCCGGCGCAATGGTAGACGCCTGTTCGGGCAGCCAGAGTGTTTTTTCTCCCATGTTACTGGTGTGTCCTTGGTTCTGGTATCAGCAGGTGCAGCAAGTGCACGCCCGAAGGTGGGAGGGCTAGCACAGCACAGGCTGAAGTTTAAAAGGCTATGTCGTATAGTAGAATAATCGTCGCATATTAAACGAAAGGCAAGAGCACGTGTTTAGGGTTCGCGTAGTCTTCCAAACGTTCAAGGCTGACAGACCTATCAGGTTTGCACAGTTTAAGCGTATCTCAGGTTGGCATCGTCTTCACGCTGCCGGTTTCGTTCGCGTCGCCAAAACAAAAACAAGGCAAAGGCGAGCAATACAAGGGTAATGCCTCCGGCAACCTTCATCAGGTTCACGGCTTGCAGCACATACGAGTTGGCCGCCGGGTCGTACTGATAACAATACAAAATCAGGCGTTCAAGTGTCGTCCCAATCTTCCCATCAGCGGCTTCGCTCAGCGCGTTGCGCACATCGCTGGGTGGGAACTGAATGCCGTACAGGTAGCGCGTCAAAGTACCGTCGGGGCTGAGGAACACCAACACAGCCGGATGGGCATAATCTTGGATGTCCTCAATCCACTTGTAGACAAAGCCTACTTGGTCCGCCAGCGCACGGATCTGCGTCTCCTCTCCTGTGAGGAAGTGCCAACCTGCTGCTGCTTCGGGACGGCCATAGGAGCCCACATAGCGTGCCTTGGCAGCCAAAGCTTGTTGCGCTGTCTCTGTAGGTGAGACTGAAACCGTCAGAACGTCAAATTCAGCACCCGGTGTCCACGCGATGTCTTTCATGGCCCGCGTCAGCCCGTCGACGACAAGGCTGCACAGCATCGGGCAATCATGGTAAACGAAATTGAGGACAACTGGCCGCTCTTGACCAAAATACTGAGCCAGTGTTACGGATTCACCTGCTGCATTCTGAAAAGCGAGGCTTAAATCAATTTGTTCGCCCAGCTTTTCGATCACATCGATGCCTTCGAACGCCGTGGAGTCCACTTGGATGTTGCCAGGCTCGACAGATGGACCATACGAAACCTGTGCCCATGCAGTCAATGGCATCACCAGCAATGCAGTAGTCAGCAGGATCCTTCGCTTCAAGTCCGTCACAGCAATGGCAATCGTAGTGGGTTCTCGTTGAATTATGGCATCAGAACGAACGTGTCAGACCCTGTCTCCGGTGTCGACTGCATGGACTCATTCACGATAAGGTCAATTGCCGTATCGATGGGTATGCGATAGACACCCGCCTCGGCATCGACGACGCCGTATTGGGAGAGTTGCTGGGCAGCCGTAGCACGCACTTCACGCAACTCGGGGTGACCCGAGACTTGGGTCGCCTCGGCACGCATCGTGATCGTCGTCATCTTCGCCAGTTGTACCCCGATGACGGCCAGCACGATGACAAATGCCACAACCACACCAAAAATACGAAAAATGGCCCCCGTTTCGATGTTCTCGTCTTCAACAGCCAATTCAAAATGATCATCGTGGTGCTCATCCGCACCATGTTCGGTGGCGGCTGCCGGAGGAAAAGCTAGCTGGTCGTGCAGCATGGAAATGGTAAACTAAACGGTTGGTCGCAAAGCCCCGTTTTGACGGGACGGGCTGGTACAACGCATGCGCTACACCAGCGTTCGGCATAGCGCATGAAGCGTTGAAAAATATAAGCTTAGCCGTAGGTCATCGACTTTTTGAGCTTCGGATCGCCTTCAGGCAGCATACTATGACGGCTCATGCGGTACATGAAAAGGCCAATCAGGATGCCAAAAAGCCCAAGCCACGTCGTGATGTCAAGCAGGTGGATGACGGCGTACTTCTCGTGATGGACCGGCATAATAAGCCAGTGCAGATCGAACCAATGCATGACGAGGAACCATACACCCATGATGGCAAGGAGCGGCCGCGTCTTTTTGGCCCATTGCGTAATCAGCACCGCAAAGGGGATGATAAAGTGCATGACGAGCAAAGCGAGGCTGTTGTATTCCCAACCATTCTCCAAGCGATAGCGGAACCAGACGGTTTCTTCGGGAAGGTTGGCATACCAGATCAGCATGTACTGGCTGAACGCGATGTATGCCCAGAACACCGTGAAGCCGAACATGAACTTGCCACTGTCGTGGTAGTGCACTGGTCGAATCTCATCTTTTAGCATACCGGAGCGCTGGAAAAACGTCCCCATCAGCGCGATGAATGCGAAGGCAGCACCGCACGAGCCACCAAAGATGTAGACGCCGAAGATCGTCGAGAACCAGTGCGGATACGTTGACATGATGGCGTCGAAGCTGAAGAACGACACCGTTACGGCCATAACAACCAACCCCCAAGCACTGGTCGCCGTCAACTTCTTAAGCATCTTCGGGTCTTTGGTCACATCCATCATGACCGAATGCTTGTAGAGGCGATGGGCAATCACGGTCCAAATGACGAAGTAGAAGATCATCCGGCCGATGAAGAACGGCGTGTTCAGGTACGGCTCCTTACCAGCGATGATCGGGTCATAACCGGGACCATTCGGGTCGAACAGTTCCGCGTGGGTCCAATGGTAGAGGTCGTGCATCCCAAATATGATGGGGATGAACAAAATCCCTAGGAACGGAATGGACCACGCCAACGCTTCGGCGATCCGGCGCACCGTCACGCTCCAATGCGCGGTGGTCAGGTGCTGAATCAGCACGAAGAACATGCCCCCTAAGCTCAGCGTGACGCAGAACGACCAACCAATCAGGTAGGAGAAAAAGAACTGATGCAAGTCGGCAAGACCAAAGGCCACGCTTGCTGCCAGCAAGGCCCCACCAACCATCAGTGGGATGCCCCACATGCGGCCCGTGATCTTGGACTGGTAAGGCGCGCTGGCCTCGGTCGGTTGAATCGGGTCAATGAGCCAGGTCGCCAAACCACTGCCCTGTACCGTATTCGCCATGTTTTCTGTTCGGTTATAAACTCAAGTTGTGAGCAACTTTCGTAGGGTGGAAAGTTGTTTGGGATGGAAAGAATGGAGAGTTGGTGCCGGTCAAACTCACTTTCCAACCCCTCCAACCTCTACTTACTTTCCAGCCTTCATCCGGAGGATGAGACTAGTCTAAATTAGCCGAGCGCCCCTGCTCAATCTGTGCAAGGATGCTCGCCGGGATCTCCCCTTCGATGGCACGCTGGCTCGACTGCAAAGCACGGATGTAGGACACAATCGCCCAGCGATCTGCCACAGGGATCTGCTGCGCATAGCCTGGCATGTTGCGCACACCGTTGGTGATCACATCATAGAAATAGCCATCTGGCTGACTGGCCAGAAGGTCGCTGTAAAAGGTTGGCGCAGGCACATAGCCATATCCACGACCTTCGTTGCCAACCATGATGATGCCTTGGCCATCGCCTGCGTCACCATGGCATACCGAGCAGTAGATACCGTAGCGATCACGGCCGCGTTCGATCACGGCACGGAGTTCTTCGCCACGTGCGTTTACGGGAATCACATCGACGTAGGCACCCGTTTCGTCGCGGCCATAGTAGAAGCGGCTGTCATCGCGGAGGAAACCACGTGCGACCGTTCCTGGCACGGGTGGGCGCATTGCGCGACCGTCCTCGAAGAAGTCGTTGGCCTCCTGTGCCTGAAACTTCTCTTGGAAGTCCATATTGAGGTTCGGGTGAACTGGCGGCTTGTCCGAGAGGGCCCCACGGCACCCCGTCATGACCATAGCGGCCACCAGCAATCCAAAAAGCAGTCCTTTTCTCATCAGATACGCGTCGTTCAGACGTTTAAAATCAGTCAAGTAGCTTACACGTCGACAGCGCCGTCGTCGGTGATCACTTCGATGTTGGTGCCGCCGATGCTCTTAAGGAACGCCTCGGTAGCTTCGTGGTCGAAGTTTTTGTCGCTGGCAGCAATGTGGAGGAAGAAGCCGTCGTCGGTGGCCCGCATGAAGTTCTTCGAGTAGAAGAGCGGGTTGTACGGACGCGGCAGGCCATTGAGGGCTAACATCCCAGCCACGGCACCCAGGGCCGAGAACAGGATTGTTAGTTCAAACATGATCGGCACAGACGGCTCGACGGCAAAAAGCGGTTTGCCGCTAATGTTGAGCGGATAATCGATAGCGCCCGTCCACCACTGGAGCCATGTAGCCAGCGCGAGGCCCGTGATACCGCCACCGAGGGCGATGGCACCCACTTTCGAGTTGGGCAGCCCCATCGCATCGTCCATCCCGTGGATCGGGAACGGACTGTGCACATCGAAATGCTTGTACCCGGCTTCGCGTGTGGCCTTGGCGGCATCGTACAACGCTCCGGGATGCGGAAATTCAGCGAGCAGGCCGTATGGCTTGCCTTCGGGGGCTTCGTAGATCCCCATCGTCGCCTTGATTTCGCGGGTCAGTTCTTTCAGCATGGTTGCTCTGTACTTGCGGGCAAAGCCCGTTCATAACCTTATGCGTTGTCGGACTTGGACGGCGTCACGTCGACTTCGTGGCCGTGGCCATGACCATCGCCGTGGCCGTGGTAGTGATGCGGGTCGGCTTCGGGCAGCACCATCTTCACCTCAGCCATGGCGACCATCGGCACAAAGCGCAGGAAGAGGAGGAAGAGCGTGAAGAACAGGCCGTGCGTCCCGACATACGTCATGACATCGACCCATGTGGGCGTGTAGTAGTCCCACGAGGAGGGCAGGAAGTCTTGGTGCAGCGAGAGCACCGTAATCACGAAGCGCTCGAACCACATCCCAATATTCACGACGATCGAGGTGAGGAACATGAAGCCGATGTGGCGGCGCAGCTTCTTCACCCAGAAGAACTGCGGGAAGATGAGGTTACAGAACATCATCGTCCAGTAGGCCCATGCATACGGGCCTTTCATGCGGACCTCGAAGAACTGGTACTGTTCGTAGTAGACACCTGAGTACCACGCGATGAAGAACTCCGTGATGTACGCGAAGCCAACCAGCGTACCCGTGAGCAAGATGATAATGTTCATCTTCTCAAGGTGGTTGAGCGTAATGATGTTCTCCAAGTTGTAGATCTTCCGCGCAATCACCAAGAGCGTCACCACCATTGCGAAGCCGGAGAAGATGGCCCCGGCGACGAAGTAGGGCGGGAAGACCGTGGTATGCCAGCCCGGTATGATGGAGACGGCGAAGTCGAAGGAGACGACGGAGTGGACCGAGAGGACAAGCGGTGTTGCCAAGCCAGCGAGCAGCAAGTAGGCCTTCTCGTAGTTGCGCCAGTGGCGGTTGGCTCCGCTCCACCCCATCGACAGGACGCCGAGGATGCGAGCACGGAGCACCTTGCCTTTCAGCACAGCGCGGTCACGCAGCGTGCCAAGGTCTGGGATGAGGCCGACGTACCAGAAAACGAGCGACACGGTGAAGTAAACCGAGACGGCGAACACGTCCCAGAGCAGCGGGCTGCGGAACTGTGGCCACATCTCCATCTGATTTGGGATCGGGAGCGTCCAGTAGATCACCCATACACGCCCAACGTGAATGGTTGGGAAGACCAACGCGCATATGACGGCGAAAATCGTCATGGCCTCGGCTGCGCGGTTGATGCCCGTTCGCCACTGCTGCCTGAAGAGGAAGAGGATGGCAGAGATAAGCGTACCCGCGTGACCAATACCGACCCACCACACAAAGTTGACGATGGCGTAGCCCCAGCCAACCGGGTTGTTCAGCCCCCAGACGCCGGTCCCGTTGTAGAACAGGTAACCAATGCAGTAGAGCAGGATCAGAAGCCCGATGTTTGCGATCGAGAACGCCACGAACCAACCGAAGGGGGTCCTCTTCTCGGTGTGCGTCGACACCAAGTCGGTAATGTCGTGGAAGTTCAGACCGCCTTCGACCAACGGTGGGGGCTCGTAGCCTTCGTGGTACGAAGACGAGCTGACCGCTGTTGAGGCGAGCGTTTTACTTGTTGTTGCTTTACTCGTCACGCTGTGTCTCTAGGTTTGGGTTGTGACAAGGAATGAGGGTCGGGAATGTTGAATGATCGATGTAGAATGATGAATCCTGAAAGGATGGCTGATTTTTGGGTTTGCCCAGCGACATTCAGCCTTCTACAATCGGCGCTCTACATTCCTCATGCTTGCTCCAAAGCCGGATTCGGGTTGGTGATCCGGCCAAGGTAAGTCGTGCGCGGCTTGACGTTCAGCTCAGGCAGAAGCGCATAGTTGCGGTTGTTCTGCTGTTGCTGCACGATTTCAGCCG
>CAYYHN010000234.1:0-6694 GCA_964471245.1 uncultured Rhodothermaceae bacterium
CTTCGTAATGTGTTGAATGGCAATCTGCATCCTGAACTGCGGGTATTTCTTGCGCCCTTTCAGCGCGCGCGTTCAGAGCAGAAGTTCTACTTTGAACAATGGCAGTTGGATGCACTGCCTGCATGGATTGAAGAGGTGTAAGTGGCAACAGACCATACTCGATGGATGCAACGTTGCCTTGAACTTGCGCAGCGTGGTGCGGGATACACAAGCCCCAATCCGTTGGTTGGTTCGGTGCTCGTAGCACCGGATGGCTCGCTTTTAGGCGAAGGCTGGCATGCCGTATATGGCGAAGGCCATGCCGAAGTTAACGCGATTGCCGATGCAGAAGCGCGGCACGGCGCAGCCGCGCTAAAGACGGCCACACTCTATGTCAACCTAGAGCCTTGCAGCCATCATGGTAAAACGCCGCCGTGTGCCGATTTGATCGTGCATAAGCAGATCCCGCGTGTGGTAGTTGGCATGACGGACCCATTTCCGCAAGTGGCCGGACGTGGCTTGGCACGGCTGCGTGCGGCTGGGATTGAGGTGACCTCGGGTATAATGACTGCTGCTTGTCAGCGGTTGAATGAGGCGTTTGTGCAGCACGTCAGGACGGGGCGACCGTTGGTTACACTCAAGATGGCACAGACGCTCGACGGACAAGTCGCTGCACGCACAGGAGATGCGCGCTGGGTCTCAGGTGTAGAGGCGCGCATGTTGGTGCATCGGTGGCGGGCCGAGTTAGATGCTGTTCTTGTTGGGCAACGTACAGCAGTGGTCGATGATCCGGCGCTGACCGTTCGACATGTCGACGGACGGCAGCCGTTGCGAATCGTACTCGATCGGTTGGGTTCATTGCCACCGTCGCTCCGCCTATTTACGGATGTACATGCTGCTTCGACGCTTGCTGTAGTAGGGCCGAATGTCACGCCTGCGTACCAAATTGCACTGGAGTCACACGGCGGACGGGTTTGGCAGGTCGGACTTCGCGATGGCCATCTGGACCTTGTAGCACTTCTGAAACGTCTCGGCAAAAACGGCACGCGTGATGGGCGTTCGGTTCAGTCCGTATTGGTAGAGGCCGGGCCGGGCTTGGCGACAGCACTGTGGACGCAAGACTTAGTGGATCGCCTAGCACTGTTTATCGCACCTAAGGTGCTCGGTGCAGGCATCCCTTCCGTGCATGACCTAGGACATGAGCAGATGGCCGCAGCCCATACATTTGCCATGCATACATGGACGCCTGTAGGTGATGATATACTTTTTATGGGGTACCGACGTCCGGTAGATGCCGCATTGGTAGACTGATCCCGGAGTTACCGATCACGTCCTCCTTTGTCCATATTGTATTCCGCTGGAATACTGCTGGCACGAATATACACTTGGCCTTGCAGTGGTGTCGACGCATGGTAGCGCAGCAGTTGGTTAATCTGATGGCGTGCCACAGGGCGGTCCTTAGCAATAAGCACAACACCTTCTGGACTGATGAGGTCCTGTGTCAAAATCATGGATGGACGTAGTGACGTCACTTCGATAGCGAGGCCTTCCGTGACTTCGACAATCGGGGCAGCGTGCTCCGGAGCGCTTTGTTCACGTAAGATATGGCCAAGTGCGTCTACTAAATCGGGGTCGAACTCCGTCATCCAGCGGTCACGCACGTGCTTAAGCGCCTCAGATGGTGGCAGCGCGATACGGCCGTCAAATCGGGCATGGTCGTAGGCGTTGGCAACTGCAATAATACGAGATCCTAGCGGGATCCGGTCATGGTCAAGGCCGTCAGGGTAGCCCTTACCGTCGAAGCGTTCGTGGTGATGGCGCACCAGTTTGGCTGCCTCGACCATGTTCGGAGCCATTAACAAGATCTGTGCACCGTTTACCGGGTGCATCTCCAGTTTCTTGCGTTCCTCATTCGTTAGGCGCTCAGCAGGCTTACGAATCAGGGCATCTGAGAGGCGAATCTTGCCGATATCATGTAGTGAAGCAGCCAGTTCGATTTGCACGAGGCCGGCTTCATTGACACCGTAGTAAGCAGCAATCTGTTTGGCAACATCGGCCACACGACGGGCGTGGTTAGCAAGGTGCGTCAAGCGCGCCATCGATTGGAGTGCAGCTGCAAAACCCTGTTCGGTGCTCTGATTGAGTTGTACCACCTGCCGCGTGCGTTCCATCACTTTCTTGCGGAGGGAACGATTCTGCTCTTTGAGCTTGGCGACCTGTTCCGTCGCGTCGGCGATCTGTTGTTTTAGCGCTTGTAGGGCCGCAAACGCTTCTATAGCGTCGCTGACGGCTTGCAGCAACTCGTTGTCTTTCCAAGGTTTGACGAGGTATTTGAATACCCCTCCTTGATTCACCGCCTTTAAAATCACCTCGACATCTTGTTCCCCGGTTATCATGATGCGCTTCGTCTCCGGTGCAATCTGTTGGATCTGGCCGAGTAATTCGAGGCCACTCATGCCTGGCATGACCTGATCTACAAGCACTGTGTCGAAAACCTGTGACCGCACCTGATGGAGCCCTTCGGCTGGGCTATTTACAGGAACCACTTCATAGGACGCTCGGCTCAGCACGCGCTGGAGCGTCGCCAGCATGGTGCGGTCGTCGTCGATCAGCAATATCCGAGGAGTGTGCTTCATAATGCGTTGGCCGCGGTTACGGCGAGGTAGCCTTTTTTAGGCTAGAAGACTTCGCGAGGTGTCGAGTGTCCTAGTATTCGTAGTCGGGCGGAATGCTGGTTTTAAGGACGTATGCTTTGGTCTCAAGAGGCTTGCTCTCGTGGAACCGCACCAGTTGGTCAATTTTATGGCGTGCGATGGGACGGTCTTTAGGAATCAGGACTGCTCCATCAGGTGTGAGCAAGTCACGTGTGAGGATCATTGATGTACGCAGGTCAATGATGGGGATAGGAATCTCCTTGAGGCTGTTCTTGCGCTGCGTACGGCTTGGGAGCAGCTTGCCAAGGGTCTCATAAAGCTCAGGGTCAAACTCCTTCAACACACGTTCTTGGAGTATGGCAAAGGCTTCATGTGGTGAGATTGGATACGTTTTGTCGTACCGTGCGTGGTCGAATGCGCTCGCAAGTCCAATGATGCGTGCCCCTAAGGGAATTTGTTCACCAGCAAGGCCGTTAGGATACCCCGAACCATCAAAGCATTCATGGTGGTGACGTACCAGCAGGGCGGCCTCGTCCATGTTGGGTGCCATATGCAGAATACTTTCACCATAGACGGTGTGGCGTTGCAGCATCTCCGTCTCGGTAATCGTTAGCTTGTCTTTAGGCTTCTTAAGTAGCTTTTCTGGTAACTTGATTTTGCCAATATCATGGAGCGACGCAGCTAGTTCGATATGGATCAGTTCTTGGTCTTTAAGCCCATGCTGTCGTGCAATGTCTTTGGAAATCTGAGCGACCCGGCGTGAATGTGTTGCAACATCTGACAGCTGTGCCATGGCTTTGAGTGCCGCTGAAAAACCTTGGTCGGCTGAATTTTGCTCCGACGCTTTCATTTCCATGACTTGGCGTGTCCGTTCCATCACCTTTTTGCGGAGCGATCGGTTTTGCTCCTGCAACTTCTCAAGGCGCTGCGAACTAGCAACCTGCTCGCTGTAAATCTGAACGGCTTCCTCAACAGCAGGCAGCAACTCTGCTTCTTTCCACGGCTTGACGAGGTAGCGGAAGACTCCGGCTTCGTTAACGGCCTTAAGGACCAATTGCATGTCCTTTTGTCCCGTCAGCATGATCCGAACGGTATCGGGAGCAAGCGTACCAATGCGCTCTAAGGCATCGAGACCGTTCATCTGAGGCATCAAATAGTCGACGATGGCCACGGCATAGTCCGAGTGCTCTACATAGACCAGTCCCTCAACTGGGGATGTTGTCGAATCAACTTCATAGCCAGCCCGCTCCAGCACTCGGCTAAGGACAGCCAAGATGGTCCGGTCGTCATCAATTAGTAGAATACGTGGCTTACTTTCCATGCTACGTCAGCCCATGGTCTCACAATACTTCAGACACCATTGCGAAATGCGCCCGTAGCCCACGCGCTCGTGGGCGTCCTTTGGCACATGCAAGCTATCGGCGCAATTCTTGGTTTGTTTAGCGCTGCATATCAGATATTTATGCGCAGCTATGTATGTACGGCTTGCTGCCCAGACACGTGTGCTGGTTGCAGCAGTCGCATCCGTGGTTGCTGAGGAGACAGCCGTTGGCTAGAACTGTTGAAGTCCTGTTCATACGTCAAGCGTCATCCAACGTACGTCGCGTCACGCTATTCGATTTTTGCTATAAATAGAGAACTGATGGCGATCCTCTACGAGACTGAGGCGTTCGCAGCCTGTTTTTCGCAACAGCAGCCCTCAGCTCAGCCATGTTTACTGGAATCATCGAAGAAATCGGTACCCTGACAAACATCACGGACCTTGGTGGCGGTCGCCGTCTGACGGTGCGTGCCTCATTCGCGCCAGCACTCCGGGTCGATCAGAGTGTAGCCATCAACGGCGCATGCCAAACGGTCGTCGCGATTAACGGCGATACGTTTGATGTGGTCGCGGTCGAGGAGACACTGCGCAAGACAACGTTCGGTAGCTTTCGCCAGGGCCAGCGCGTTAATCTTGAGCGCGCCATGCTACCCACGAGCCGCCTCGACGGCCACCTCGTGCAAGGCCATGTCGATGCCACCGCTACTATCGTCGACGTGCAGCAAGAGACGACCAACTGGCTTGTGCGCGTTCGTTTTGGCGCGGAATATGCCGCTAATGTCATTCCTGTTGGCTCTATTGCGCTCGATGGCATCAGTCTTACTGTAGCGCGCCTCGAAGCCAACGAACTGACTGTCGCTATCATCCCGCACACGTGGGACCATACCACCATCGCGTCTTGGAAACCCGGTTCTACAATCAACATCGAATTCGACCTGATTGGTAAATACGTTGCCCGCACCCTTGCCTTGCAGGCGCATATGACGGCTTCGGGTTCGAAGATCACTGAGGCGTGGCTAAAAGCGCAGGGGTATTAAGGCCCGTTTCGCTTGCCTGTAGGTGTCTGGCCGTGGTGGAGTGAGAAGCAACAAAAGCGAACAGGCGTAATCCGAAGGACCTGTGGCGAATCAAAAGCAACCACCACCGCATTGGTGGAATGAGGCGAAGACGTATTTGGCAGCGTGTGATACGACGTTGGCTAGCTTTATCGAAGTCTACAGCCGCGAGTATCTGTGGTCGCGGGGCGATCTGTTTTACACGCTGGTGCGTGCGGTTACAGGACAACAGATCTCCATCGCAGCTGCCGATGCCATCTGGGCACGACTGGAAGCGGTGGGACCGATAGCGCCTAGCGTCATGCTGGCGCACAGCACCGAAGCGCTGCGAGCGACGGGGCTATCGTACCGAAAAATCGAATACCTTTATGGTATTGCTGAGGCAATGCCTGCGCTTCGGCAACACGATTGGGCGGCGATGGACGATGCGCAGGTCGTCAAGACGCTATGCAAGGTGCGTGGTATTGGCCCGTGGACGGCGGAAATGGCGCTTATCTTTCATCACCTACGCCCCGACATTTTGCCGCTGGGCGACATTGGCCTCATCCGCGCGGTAGAGAAACACTACGCCGAGGGTGCCCACCTTACCAAAGCTGCCGTCGCCGAGATAGCAGAGGCATGGCGACCCTATCGCACCGCCGCCACGTGGTACCTCTGGCGTAGTCTCGATCCAGTGCCTGTTGAATACTGATCCCTATTGATTAGGTTGAGAAATGCTCATCGGAGCAGCAGCATCTTGCGCACGGCACGAAACGGTGTGCCCGCTGCGGTGGCCGTCATCACGACAAAATAGACGCCGCTCGCAGCGCCGCGAGCATCCCAAGTGGTCGTGTGCATGCCCGGTTGGAGGGAGTTGTCTACAAGGGTGGCAACCGGGCGCCCAAGTAGGTCGAAGACGTGCACTTGGACGTGACTGGCTTCCGGGACAGCGTATCGAATGGTTGTTGTTGGGTTGAAGGGGTTGGGATAGTTCTGGTGGAGGACGAAGCGATTAGGCAGGGAAGTGGTTTCGCCTTCGCGACTAACGTTTGTTGCCCCACCTGCTATCACGAGCGCCGAGGTTGTGGCTGTGCCTTCTAGCGCTGTTGCGGTGAAGGTCAGACGGTTTTCAGTGCCTTCGGGTGTATTCGCGGGTACCTCAAGTCGCGCGACGGCAGTGCCTGCCACGCTGTCCGCGAGCGCTACCGTAGTCTGGGATGCCGTCAGCCAGCCCAACTCGTCGGTCATCGCGACGGCCACCGTCCTCGATGGATTGGCAAAGTTCTGCACGAACAGAGCCAACGAGTCGGCGGTAGACGTGAGGCGCAAGGTGTCGGCGGCGGGGGCGAGGACGAGGGTAACGGGCGCAGCAAGGAAGGCGGAGAAGTCGACGCCATCGCTGACGGGATTGCCTGTGCCATTTCCATGGCCGCTGGGGCCGTCGGCGCTGCCCCAGAAGTTGCCTCGTGCATCGATGGGTGTGTTGGGATCGGTGTTGAGCACGCCGAACTCGGGGTTACCAGCGATGTTGTTTTGTGTGACGCGCCCGCTGGCCCCATTCATAAACCGGATGCCTACGTCGGCGTTGTCGTTGATGTTGTTGCCAATCAAGTCGGCAGAAGAGTTATCAAGCGTGATACCGGTGAAGAAGCCGAGACTGAAGCTCAGTTCATTGCCCGTAAGCGGTACGCGCACCGAACTGTTGC
>CAYYHN010000235.1:0-6661 GCA_964471245.1 uncultured Rhodothermaceae bacterium
TGTTGTTCAGGTCTTCGCCTTGGTCGAGTTCGCCGTTGCCATTTGCGTCCTCATTCAGCCCACCGACATAGTAGTAGCCTGCTGCTGCGAGTATACCACGGTCATCGCTGTTGTTGTTGAGGCGGTTGGCCGTGCCGGGATCGCCGTTCATGTTGTAGAAACCCGGCGTTGGCGTCCAAAAGAACTTGTGGCTGCCTGTCGGGTGCGTATCGCCGCCGCTGCGGTTGTAGCTCTCCGACGCGATCCGCAGTGTATCGCCATTGTCGTTGACCACTTCGGCTGAGACGATGAAGCTCATCGTGTGCCCGTACTCGACGCCGGACCCTTTCGGCCACGTGATGCGGCTTGGCTGCACGGTCCCACCCCAGTAGCCAGCCGAGATGTTGACATTCGTGACATACGGTACTTGGATCAGGTTGCCCGAACCAATGCCGCCGCGCACAAAGTTGCGGAAGGACAACGGCACCTGCTGCCCGCCCTTCCCAGCACGCCGTGCCGTACGCTCCACGGACCGCTCGGTACGCTCGGCGGCTTTCAGCGCGTCTCGTTCAGCACGGCTATCGGCTTTGGACTGCCCATAGGCTAGCTGGGTGAAGCCGAACAACAGTATGACAGCTAGAATCTGTCGCATCTTGGTCTAAACATTAGGTCTAAAAATTGACCGTGACCGCCATAAGGATCTGGCGCGGGGCCGAGAACCAATGCGGGTTGTTGTCGTCGTCAGTGCGGTTAAAGAGGCCGACGTAATCGTTGACGAAGTCGCGATCCTGCTGGACGACAGGTAGGCGAATGATCTGGTCAGCACGCCCCGAAATGCCATCCACCGTGCGCTCATTCAGCACGTTGAATAAGTTGTTCACCTGCAGCCGCAGGCCATAGCGCGCCGCACCCACTTGGAAACGTTTTTCCGCGTTTAGGTCGAATGTGAGCAGGATCGGCTTGCGGCCCGTGTTCTCGAACTCATTGTCTGGAAACTCCTTCGTGGGATCGAGAAATGAGGGTGTGTAGGGTTGACCACTAGCGAGTTGGCTGATGAAGCCTACACTCCAGTTATTGGCCTTCCCGATATTGGCTGAGAGGTTGGCCGTCCACGTCTGATCCCAGTTGAGCGGGATGATATTGCGTTCGATGAAGAACTCACCCACCTCACCGCTGCGGCCCACAATGGCAATGGACGCGATGTCACTCGAACTAGATGAACTGCCTCGGGCATCAGAATACGTAAGGTCGAATGCGGAGCCGAGGAGCATACCCATCGGCCGCGTCACAATCGAAAGCGTGCCGCCGCGCACAAGGCCGTAGTCGCGGTTGACTGTGCGGAAGTACTGCACATTGTCGAGCGTGCTCAGGATTTCAACGCCCAGCAGGTTGCGGATATTTTTGTAGAACAGGCTCACATCGACGCCCAAAAAGCCGGTCACTTGCTGCTGCAAACCCATTTCGTATTTGATGGTGCGCTCTGGCTCTAAGTCCGGGTTGCCTACACTTCGGTTCTCCAAGCGCCCAACGTTGATCTCGGCAAAGACGGGGTTCTTGAGCATCTCGAGGTAGGCAGGCATTTGCACGAAATGTCCGTACGCCACGCGGAATGCGCCGCGCTCCGAGATGGGGTATGAAATACCAATACGCGGGCTGAGGTACCACTTGGAAGGTGTATCCTCGAAGTTGTCAGCGCGCCCAATGCGGTCGGTTGGCGTGCGCGGATCAATCAGGCGCTGCTCGCCCACATCAAACCACTCGAACCGAAGCCCTGCTTTCACAACTAGGCGGCCGTCAAACTCCAACTTGTCCTGCGCAAAGAACGCGAACTCCATTGGGCTCTGCTCGAAGCTGTCATCCACCGCAAAAGCGGCGAGTTCGGGCGCAAGGATTGGCAATTGGGCGCGAACGGCTTCGAGGTAGTCTTCAAAGAATGCGAAGCTCGTCGCAGGCGGATAACTTAGGTTGATGAAGAGCGAGTCTGGATTGTCCGCGAAGACCCAACTCCGGTCGAGATCGTCGATGGTGAACGTGTTGCGGCGGAACTGGAAGCCCGTTTTGAACTCGTTCCATTCGTTGAGCTGCCACAGGAAATCCCCCGAGACGATGAGTTGCTCTTCGGTGCGGCGGCTTGCGCCGTTGCTGGTCCCGCCGAGGCTCAACCCCGTCACGTCATCACTTGCCCCAATGAACTGGATCTCGGAATCATTTAGGTCATCGAAGCGGAAGCTCTCACTCTCTGAAGTCTTGTACGACGCGCGCAGGTTCAGCACCTTGTTGCTGCCGAACGTCTGCTTCACGTTGAGGATGTGTGTCTGCGCATCGAAGAAGCTGGTGCTTCGGTCGTCCGGTGCGAAGCGGGCGCTGTTGCTGTACCCTTGACTCTCGATACGGTTGATGAGCGCGGCATAGCTGACACGCAGTCGTGGCGTCGGCCGCCAGACGAGCTTAGGGTTGAAGGTCCATGCCTGCCGCCAATCCATATTGACCACCTCGCCGTCACCTGTGCCAAACGTGATCGGGTTGCCGTTGCGGTCGAGGATAAGTTCGCCGGTCGGCGCACGAGCGGTATCGAGGGCAATGAGGCGCGTGTCACCCGGCTGGAATACGTCGCGGTACCAGCGGCGGTACGTGTCGATCACGAAGCCGTCCGCCGAGTTAAACAGCCGCTGGCCTTTTAGGTGGCCGACGCGGTCTTCATAGCGCCCGTTGAAGAAGAAGCCAAGGTTGGCACGCCGGAGCAGTGGCCCGGAGAGCGTCAGCGAGACATCCTGCGTCTCCGTTGGATTAAAGCTGCTGCCATCAATGAAGCGGTCATCGTCACCCGAAAAGAAGCCACCGGACAGAATACGGAGGCTGCCTGCATATTCTTGGCCGGGATCGCGCGTCGTCACGCTCACCACACCTGACTGTGCCCCGCCAAGTTCAGCATCGAACGTCCCGGTAAAGACCTGCAACTCTTGGATTGCCTGCACTTCGAGATCAACCGTGTTGCCGCCGCCTTGGTTGAACACGTCCTGCACCGGAATGCCATCGACGATGTAGGCTGTCTCGCGGGTACGTCCACCGCGAAAGTGGAGGCCGCCGCCTGCACTTGTCACCACACCCGGCTGGAAGCGCACGACATCAGCGACTTCGAGTACCGGCAGCTTGTCGATGGCCTCTTGGGATACAAACGAGACCGTTGTCGTCCGGTCACGCACCACAATCGGGCGCTCAGCCATTACAATAATTTCTTCGCCTTCGATAATCGCTTCACGCAGTTCAGCATCGACTTCGGTAGTACGTCCAGAGAAGACCTCGACGCCCTCCGTCTGTACTGTCGTAAACCCGACGTACGACATCACGACCGTATACGTACCGGGTGGCACACTGAGGAGAAAGTATCGGCCTTCGAGGTTGGTTACGGTACCAATGGACGGGTTTTCAGCGAGGTAGACACTCACGCCGGGCAAGGTCTCGCCGTTGGCAGCATCGATGACACGTCCAGTGATTTTGCCTGCAGATTGCGCATAGAGCGCAGGCACAGCAAACGCTAAGAGCAGGCACAGCAAGACGTACGAGGAGAGCCGAGTACGCATGGGGCAAGCACAGTGCAGCGTAGCGTGGCGAGCGCACAGCTTGCAACCGTGTGGGTGGTGGAACACGAAGGGAACGCAAAAAACTACCCCCACGCACGCATCAGTAATTAATCATAACATTAATCTGCCGCTATCGATGCTTTAACGAAAGTAAACGAAACCATATCGAAACAAACGCTACTGGCATTGCGAAGAGCCATGTCGTACCTTTCGGCGCTACGCTCAGAGGTGCCATTCTCCCGTAATTCCGACTATGCCCGAGGTCTCTGCTGCCGAACGCCGCGCTGAAACGGTTACATTGCTACGCGAACAAGGCCATGTGAGCGTCTCGAAGTTGAGTAATCGTTTTGGTGTCTCGGAGGTTACGATTCGAAAGGACCTCGGCTCACTCGAAGACGCCAACGTCGCTGTCCGCACCCACGGCGGTGCCATCCTTGCCGAGCATTTCCAGCACGATCTTCCGTTCGACAAATTCGCCATCCACCATGCCGATGAAAAACGCCGGATTGGTGCTATAGCGGCGGGCCTCGTCGAGAACGGCGACACGGTTGTGATGGCAGCAGGTACAACAACCGCCCAAGTCGCCTATCAACTCAGCGACAAACGCAACTTAACAGTGCTAACCAACTCGTTGCACGTTGCCAATGCCTTGACGGGGCAATTGGAAGTGGATGTACTGCTGCTCGGGGGCCAGCTTCGCCATACAACAGCTGCGCTTATCGGCCCCTACGCCGAGCACATGCTCCAGCAGCACGCTGTCCGCCGCGCGATTCTCGGAGCCGACGGATACGACCCAAGTTTTGGGCTTACTACCACGGGCATGATGGAAGCACATCTCTATCGCCTCATGATTGAGGCCGCTGACGAAGTTATTGTCGTTGCTGACTCAGCCAAGTTTTCCCATCGCGGCCTGCAACGTATCTGTGGCCCCGAGGCCATCGACGTGTTTATCTCCGATGACGGCATTTCGGACGAGATGCAGGAGCACTTATCTACCCATGACATCCAAGTCTTGATTGCATAGACAAGGAGTTTAAGCCGCTTGCGCTTCAAGGTGGCGACGTGTACGATCTACAAACGGCGTGTAATCGTGCAGATCGAGGTCCGTGCGCTTGCCTGCATCGTCCCATTCCCGCAGTTTGATGTGCATTTCGAAGTAGGGGTCTTGCTCGAAAGCCGCCGCTTCTTCAGACGTCATCGGGCCACCTTGGTAGACCAGCGTCTGCTTGCTTGCATGCGAAAGGCCCTCGTGGTATTCGGGGAATTTGTAGGTCAAGTAGCGCTTGGCGGCTACGTGCCCCGCTACGAGCGCCGCGACTTTTTCGGAGAAGCCGTGGTCCCGCAAAAACGCTGCTCCGATTAAGTCGTGTTGCTTTGCGCCGAATTGCCCCATGTACTCCATCCCCGCATGGTCACACAAGTGACCGATGTCGTGAAACAGGGCTGCTAGCACGACTTCATCGTCGTAGCCCGCTTCCTCGGCAAGGTGCCCACACTGAACCATGTGCTCCAGTTGGGTCACATCCTCGCCATAGTTTTGTCCACCATAGCGGTCAAACAGGCGGAAAACGGCGTTAAGGTTGGTATCAACAGCGCTACGCATAGCTAAAAAATTCTAGGGAAGAAGGCAGTCGGTGCGAAGGTCGAGCGTCGAAGCGATGTTAGCCCAATCGAAGACAGCAACGTTGCCATCATCGTGGACCGCAGCAAACGTGCCTTGTGGAAAGCGTGGCGTCGGCGTTTGCGTCAAAGCAATACCGTCGGTATTGCGGGTCACGGCCCCTCGAAATGCACCTTGGTAGGTGAGCGTGCTGCGGTCGAACACGTGAAAGGTGCTCACGGAATCAGCCTGATCGGTCGTGATCCAGTGCCCATTTCCATCCGGGCAGCCGTAGAGCGCAATGCCTTCTGCTTGGTTCGGGAAATAGGTCGAATCGATGGTCATCTCGGTGGAAGCTCCTGCAAAGGTGTACACCTTAATATGCGAGCGTCCTTCCTCTTCCTCTGCAATGAGAAGACGGCCATACTCAGCGTCAGCATACAACGACTCGACGACGCGCAACACCCCTGTCCCGGTCGTGTCGCCAAACGTGCGCACAAGCATTGCCTTAACGGTGTCAGCAGCTACTGTGACGGCAAACTGCTTGACACGTTCGCCCAACTCATCATTGGGCGGGATGCTTTCGTCCGGTGCTTCGTAGTTGTCTGTCACGTAGAGCCGATAGCCTGTTGTCGAAGGGGCGAGCGTCAATCCATAGGGTCGCCGAAGTTCACCCAAACCAAGCATACCCACGGAGTGCCCGCTTGGTAGAGCGAAAACTTGCACGCGGGCGTTGTCACGTTCAACCACAAAAGCCAAGGTATCGATGACCGCGATGCCATTGGGACGTAGCATCTGCCCGGCTCCACTCCCCGCCTCACCAAGCGCTCTGCGAGGTGCACCTGTATCCAGATCGAAAACTTGGACCGAGTTCGCTTCCTTCGCCGTTGCCAGCAGCCATGCTTGGTCGTCGGAGCCGTGCCAGATGGCAGGGCTATCCACGTTAGCCAGCGTATCGCGTGGCGTGAGATAGGCTTCCTCGACTACAGCAACTTCGATCTGCTCCTCGGGCTCACCTGTCGGCTGGCACCCGATAGCGAGGATGACCAGCAACAATAGATACAGCGGCCTAGAAAATGTCACCATTTCTCGCTCGATTTTGCTCACGTCATCTGAACGCATCGATCAACTCACTCCCGTTTTCAACCTACGACCATCAGCATCATTACAACTGCACCTTCGCACCAAGCCAGCCCCAAGTACGGTAGTATTCCTGCTGGATTGGGCGGCGGTCGGTTCCTTGATAGAGTTCAAGCGGCTGGTTGAGCAAGTTGACTAGTTCTAGGTAGACAGCCACACCTTGCGGCAATTGGTAGCTAGCTGAGAAGTCAAGGCCCCAGCGTTCGCTCACAAAGATGTCGTTGGACCGATCAGCGCTTACGCCATCACCTGCGAACTCGTCTAGGAACTCACCTGTGTAGTTGAGGCTTAGTTGGCCCGAGAAACCGCGCCGCTCGTAGCTCAATGCCGCATTAAACAGATGATCGGCTTGCCCGGGATA
>CAYYHN010000236.1:0-6660 GCA_964471245.1 uncultured Rhodothermaceae bacterium
AAGACGGCGAGGTTTCCTCCGAGGCATCGTGGACTGAAACGGAAACCGAAGTGCAAGCCCTCATCGGCGAAGAAGGCACGCACGTCGTGCATTTCTGGGCACCGTGGTGTCATAACTCACGCCACGAGTTTCGGCAAAACGTGTGGGGCCAAGTCATCGAAGCCCACCCAGACATCAACTACATCTTCGTCACGGTCTACAACAATGGTGAACTCAGCGAAGACATGCTGGAGCGCTACGACTTGCTCGACAAAGTGACGACCTTCGCTCAGCCGGACCACGGCTCCAGCCGTACGCGCGCCAACCGCCGGCGAAGCTTCATGGACCTGCCTATCACATGGACGCCCACCACATGGATCTTCCATAATGGCAAACTTGCCGCTGCCTTCAACTACGGCGAAGTCGACGCCGAGTTGATGAACAAGATGCTGGACTGGGTCGCCAAGGATTGGAACCTGTGAGAACGTTCAGGTTGGAGTGGACTGGTTAGATACGTAAAAAGGTGCTCAACACAAGTAGCGCTACTGTACCTAGATACCATCAGCTAACTTGATGCCATCAGGAAAGCTTTATAAAGCCATCGGGTGGAGTTGGGTTGTAGGAGGACTTCTCGCGTCTATGGTTGCAGCACTTCTCCTTGTTCGCAACGCATATCACACGCAAGAGCCCATTTTCGCGTGGTATGGCGTCTTGCAGCTTGCGTTTGGACTCGGCGGTTGCATTTCAGGAGTAGGGTTCTTGCAGAAAAAGCCTTGGGCGAAGAAAAGCCTTATGCTTATTTGTTGGATGTTTCTCGCGATGTTTGTCAGTGTTTTGCTGCTTGGAGCGTACAACATTGTCAATAATTTCAGCCCCTTTTGGGAGGCATTGTCATCGTTGACAGATTTCGCGGTCGTCAAGTGCCTCATCATTAGCGCATATTTCGGCGCTGCACTCGTAAGCTGTATTCTGGTCATAACACCCTTTGCGTTAACACTTCGCTACCTCCGTCACGTCATGCACGCGACGCACAAGAGCGATCCTCCTGCCCGAACCTGAAAACCTTCATTGATGCGCAAAGGCCGTCTACCGCTACGCCGTTCGGCGCGTTTGGTGATTGTGAGCCGAGATGGGCAGATGTTGCTGTTTCGCTACGCTGATGAACACCAAAAACCATTCTGGGCTACAGCAGGCGGTGAGTTGATCGGCGGAGAAACCTACCGGGAGGCGGCTGCGCGCGAATTGGCGGAGGAGACAGGGTTCGAGGCCGTGGTTGGCCCGATGCTGCGCGAGCGCGAAGCGGTCTATGCTGTCGCTCGTTCGCAGCCTGCACGATGGCTGGAGCAGTACTTTCTGGTTGAGGTAGCCACTGAAGCGGCGCCCGCCAAGGATGGTTGGACCGATGAGGAGCGGCATACCATCGTTGATTGGCGGTGGTGGAAGCTAGGCGCGATGCAACAGGCACCCCCACATGCCTTCAAACCCGCGTGGTTGCCAGATCTGTTGGGCATGGTGTTGACCGGATCGTAGCGAGGGCATCCTATTCCCGTGCCCCTATGCATCTGAGGTCGGACAGCCTAGGTATAACGCCCATAAACTTTGTTTACAAATGGATGGTCATTTGCACTTAACCTCTAGGCGATTCATCCGATTCCGCTAATTGGTTCATCCAATGCCTGTCTTTCGCATCCCGTGCAACGCTTTATCATTCTTGTCTTTCTTAGCATCCTTTGGGTGTCGTTGGCCCTTGCCCAGCAGCACCTAACGATCCTGCGCACGTACAGCGTTGATGACGGTTTAGCAAGCAACTTGGTGAAAGTACTTCACCAAGATCGGCACGGGTTCCTCTGGCTTGGCACAGATGGCGGCTTGGTCCGCTTTGATGGCACGACTTTTCTTAACCTGCACAGTGACGACGGTCTCCCAAGCGACTTCATCAAAGATATCTATGAAACGGATGATGCGCTGCTCATTGTGACAGATGAGGGGTTGACGAACGTGCGTCATGTCCCAGAAGTGAGCGGTGTACAGGTTGTGCCTGCCGAAGGTATTCCTGCGTCGTTTTACCCCAAAAAACTGTATGAAGACCAGCAACGAGGTTTATGGCTTAGCGACACACGCTCGGTCCACCAAATCTACCCTGACTCCAACACATTTGCCTTTCCTGAGGCTGCTTGGTCGAAGGGTTTCTCGCGGGCCTACTTGTTTACCGAAACGCCCACAGGCAACCTCATCGTCACGTCGGAGCAAGGCTTAGTCTACCGCTTCGACGCAGCAACACGCACCTTCGTTGAGCTCACTGCACCACCTTCTATTTCCCTGACCACCCTCAATGCCTTGGGCACCCATCCAGACGGCGAAACATGGCTGGGCACCGCTGAAGGCGTCGTAGGGTTTCGGTTGGATGCTGACGGAAAAGCTGTGGCATGGCGCCGCGTAGCCCCTATCGCAGGCATCAATACCCTGCTCTTTCTACCGGATGGCGGAGCCTACATAGGTACGTACTACAGTGGCCTCTACTACCGATCGCCCCAAGGAGAGATTGCCCCGATTGAAGGCTTGCCATCGCCGGTCATCAATACGCTGCTCCGCGACCGGGCAGGCAACCTACTTGTTGGCACCAACAACGGCTTGGTGATTCTGGGGAAACAACCCTTTACCGTGTTTGCAGAAAGCCCCGGCACATCGCTTGAGTTTTTGAAGCTCCGCGATGATGGCATGCTCCTCATGGCTGATGGGCCCAACCTCGTTGAAGTTGATCCAGAAACACAGGCGCGTACCCTACGCACGATCCGCGATGACGTGTCCGCGTTTGCGGGACGCGGTGATATACTGTGGGTTGGCACCCGGAATGGGGCGCTGCATCGTTTTGATGAGACAGAGGAACGCCAGCGTACATTGGCTTCGCTCCAGTTGGTTTCGTCGGTCGAAACCGATAGCAGTGGGACGGCATGGTTAACCCAAGAAGGGGAATCGACTGTGATGCGGGTCGATGCTGACCTCTCCGTTCAGACCTATGCGCTCGATCATCAAGGCCTCAATCCGCTTAATGGCCTCAAGTGGCTCAACGACCAATTGTACGTCTTGGGTAGCACCCCCGATGCGTACCTCTACCAATACGACCCTGCTGAGGATCGCTTCATCAACCTGTCAATCCCCGATGCTGTAGAAGGACGTTTCTATGTTGAAGACCTTGCTACGGCACCGGATGGGACTATCTGGCTGGGTACCAACCAGGGCGTTTTTAGACAGCACAACGGCATGCTATCACATGTCCTCGGCAGCGCAGCAGAAGGCGAAGTGCGCACCCTTGCTCTGCTTGATAGCGGTGTGCTGTGGGTCGGCACGTCGCGCGTGGTTTACACCGCACACCTTAACGACGCAGGCCAATTGGAAGTGGTGCATTTTACCCGTGAACAAGGCCTTCCGCACATGACAGCCGGGTTCCGGTCGGCTGTGCAGGATGCCTCAGGGCGGCTTTGGATTGGTACGTATGGAGGCATTGTGTCCTACTTACCGGACCGGGTCAAGGACCAAACGCCGACGCCTGTGTTCGTAGGTCGCTTCTTCGACCAAACAGCGTACGCGCCAGAAGCTCGCTACAGCGATGGCGCGTTCCTCTCGGTGCAGCTCGCAAGCCCGGCTTTTCCTCCGCCGCAGATCCTGTACGAAGCGAAGCTTGAAGGGCGTGATTCAACGTGGCAGGTACTCGACGGCAATACCGCAAGTTATACCCGGCTAGGTTACGGCGATTACCAGCTGCATGTACGGGCGCAGTACGCGGGTAAGCGGCAGAGTGCCATCACAACGTTTTCCTTTACCGTATGGCCGCGTTGGCACCAAACACAATGGGCTTACCTTGGGTATATATCGGGAGGCTTGTTGGTGTTGTTCCTTATCGGAGCACTCATCCGGGCCACGCGCCAATGGTTTGATGCAGAGCAAACCCTCCGGGATCGCGAAGCGCAATATCGCTCCGTGGTCGAAACCGTGCAAGATGTCATTTTTCAGGCAGATGTGGCAGGGCGGTGGACGTTCCTCAATGCGGCATGGGAGCAGATGATGGGCTACCCAGTGGTAGAGAGCCTAGGTCAGCCGATGGTACAGCATGTCATCGATGAGGACATAGCCCACGTTGAAGCGCAGGTCCAAGCACTTCAAGGGGGCGGCCGAACCTCGGATAACTTGACGGTGCGCTTGCGCCATCAGAGTGGTGCCATCCGTTGCATCGAGATCCACATGCTGCGTGGGCATCCAGAAGGCGTGTTAATAGGAACGTTACGCGATGTGACAGCGCGTGTGGAAGCGCAACAAGCTTTGGTCTCCCGCTCTACAGAACTGGCTAAGGCGGTGCGTGCCTTGGAGGTCGCCCGCCGCGACGCCGAGCAGGCCTCGCAAGCCAAAAGCGACTTCTTAGCTACGATGAGTCATGAAATCCGTACACCACTGAACGGTGTTATTGGCATGGCCGAATTGTTGCAGCACACCGCACTTGATGCCGATCAGCAAAGTTTTGTAGATACCATTCGCATTAGCGGGGACGCGCTTCTGACGGTTATCAGCGATATCCTTGACTTTTCGAAGATTGAGGCTGGCCGCGTCACGTTGGAGTCTGAGGTCTTTCATCTAGCCGATTGTATCGAAGATGCGCTTGATGTGTTGGCTTCGAAGGCATGGAGCAAATCGATTGAACTTGTTTCTGACCTCTCGCCGGAGTTGCCAATGCACGCGAAGGGAGACGCGACACGCCTGAAACAAGTGCTCATCAACCTGATCGGGAATGGGATTAAGTTTACCGAGACAGGCCATGTTGTGGTACGTGCTGCTATGCGTGCCCAAACCGCTGATGTACTTACCTTAGAAGTTGCGGTCGAAGATACCGGCATCGGTATTCCGGCAAGTCAGATGGATCGGCTCTTTAAATCTTTCAGCCAAGTAGATGCTTCGACTACACGTAAATACGGTGGCACAGGCCTTGGACTAGCTATCTCGAAGCAGCTTGTTGAACTCATGGGCGGGGAAATTTGGGTAGAAAGCACGGAAGGTGTAGGCTCAACCTTCTGTTTTACCGTAACCCTGCGGCCGATACCTGAGGTCGTGTCCTCCACAACACGGCTGTTTCCCTTGGCTAAGCGACGCCGGATCTTACTCGTCGATGACCACGCCGTGGCACGTCATGCACTCGAACGAAAGCTAGAAACATACCATTTTGAGGTTGTTGCTGTCGGCTCCTCGGATGAAGCTTTTACTTTACTTGCCGGGTCGCAGCCATTCGACCTGATCCTACTCGACTATACGCGTCTTGATAGCACCGTCGCCGATGAGTGGAACCGCATGGCAGCCGAGCCAACATTACCGCCACTGATCCTCCTTCATCCTTTAGGTGCCTTGCATGCGAACATACATGCTTCCGCACGCTTACCTAAGCCAGTCCGGAAGGCCACCTTGCTGCGTGTGCTCCAGCAGGTGTTTACTGAACCCTCGACATCTACCGGCGTTGCTACAGTGCAGATAGCGGATACACTATCCTTGGCAAGTCTTGAGATCCTTGTGGCGGAAGACAATGTGGTCAATCAGAAAGTGATTGTACGGACACTGAAGAGAATAGGGTGCCAATGCGATGTGGTTGTGAACGGACGCGAAGCCTTGGAGGCCGTAAAGGCACACCGATATGACGTCGTGCTAATGGATGTACATATGCCTGAAATGGATGGCCTTGCCGCTACGGAAACCATCCGAACAACCGTGCCACCTTCGCATCAGCCCTATATCATTGCATTGACCGCGAATGCTTTCCGCGAAGACCGGGAGCGGTGTTTGGACGCGGGCATGAATGAATACGTCTCCAAACCTATCCAGCGGAAGATTCTTAAAGCGGCCCTTGTCGAGGCACTGGGCGCAACGAAGGGTTCTTTGGTCCAACGCTAAAGTAAGCACTTCGAGTGCGGCGAAAGTGCGTCCGGACTTCATGTGTGATCCTTGTTCTTTGGTGGTATCGGGTTTTCTGCTATCTATATCGTTTGGGCTTGGGGTGTCGCTGTCAGGCAGGTGAGGTCGTCCTGTATTCACTTGCCGTCCACGCATCGTATCAATATGTTTGAACCGCGGTGTGGTTGTCGTAGCATCGATAGGTAGATGCCCCCGCATGCCCTAATAGCCAATAGCCCGTGTTCGGGGCGTTCAGCTACTACGTAGCTGGTTTTTATCAACCATTTCGCGCGTCGTTATCGTCTAAACATCCATGCAAACTATCCTTCATATTAGGTGCACCCTAGCATGAGAGGATTGCATTTCTTACGTTTCAACAGTTTGTTGGGCCGCTAGATGTTCGGGGGCCTGACCGATAAATGATTTTAGACGCAGGTCAGCGTTCCCCAGCGTATGCTGCAGCCTCGATAGGCACAGCGCACAATTAGGTAGCTGGGGCAGAATGGTTGGATTGACCATGAGTTTCTCGGCTACTCCTACGAGATCCTGAAGACCCTTGGCCGAGGCGGCATGGGCGAGGTGTACCTTGCCCTCGACAACGTCGGGCGGAAGGTGGCGCTCAAGACCATCAAGCCGCAGCTCTGGCAGAAGGCCGACTTCCGCGATCGGTTTCAGCAGGAGGCCCGCGTGATGGGCCAGTTGGAGCATCCCAATATCATCAACGTCAAGGACTTTGGGCGTGACAAGAAGCAT
>CAYYHN010000237.1:0-6650 GCA_964471245.1 uncultured Rhodothermaceae bacterium
CACGTTGGTGATGGTCAGGGTCGCGAGGTCGCCCGGCGTATAGGTCGCCTGGTCCGTTTGGATCTGCAACGGACCGTCGCGCTGTGCTGCGCCATCGGGGCCAACGATTTCGCACCCGAGCAGCAGTACAAAGATGCAGCACGATGCGAGGATTCTCATGGACGGATCTCAAACGTATTGGTTACAAGCACAGCGTCTGGGAGCAGCGTTTGCAACTGGTCGTCCTCGAAAAACTCCAGCCGGAAGCGATAGTTGAGATCCTCGCGCAGCCCCGGAAAGTCTTGCTGGTGATCGTCTTCGATAAGCTGCACATCCATCGACCAGCTTTCCTCGGGGGCCAATTCGGTAATACAGAGGCATTCGCACACGGCGAAATAAAGCGTCCCGGCAAGGTTGTTGCCATCCAATGCTTCCAGCGAGGTGGGCATGCAACTGTTGTAGTAAATCGTAGCCGCCGACGTGTTCGTGATCGTAATCGTAGCTACCGTGTCGGGCGTATAGTGCGGTGCGTCGGTGACAAGCTGGAGTGTGCTGCCATCGGGCGTGTTGTCGTTGTTGTTGGAACTGATGACCTCGCAGCCAAGCAGGAGCGTGAGGCCAAGGAGTGCGGAGATTGTGCGGAGCATAAAGGCGTTATGAGCACATGAGAAGGATAGGTTGCTTGGCGATAAAATCTCGCTGAATCGTCAGCAGGGCAATCCGATTCTAGGTGCCCTTCGGGGTCAATTTGTGTGCACCTGGCCCCTTTCTCCTTGCATGCTTGCGTTCGTTGCTGAATCAGGTACAACTCTATTTTTATAGCACGAATCGAATATGGCTGATGGCTTGCTTGAATTGGGCGCCACATTGGCATCAAGACCCAATAGCCAACGGCCGCGGCGCTCAGCAATGAAGTGCTCGAATGCCATCACCCTTTGCGAGCGCCGCTATATCGTATTATTTCCTAAGAATGATGAAGTATTTGCAATGTACACTTCTAACGGTGCTTTTCTGCGCAGTGGCATGGGCTCCGAATGGCTACGCACAAACGGTTACCAGTCAAGTAAGCCTCGGCACCGACGACGCTGAGGAAACCTTGTCGAGCGGAGCGATGAACACAAACAGCCCATCGCTCGAAATGGGTGAAGACAACTTCGCTGGCTCCAGCGATTTTCAGCGTGTGGGCCTGCGGTTCAAGAACATGACGATCCCAGTTGGCGCAACCATCACCAGTGCAACCATCACGTTTACATCGAACAGTAATGCGAGCGATGCCACAAGTTTAACCCTCTCGGCTGAGGCAGCAGACAATCCCACGGCCTTTAGTGGCAGCAACAGCGATTTGTCGAGCCGCACGGCCACGTCGGCTTCCGTGGCATGGAGCAGTGTCACGGCGTGGACACGCGGCACGGCCTACGCGTCGCCCGACGTATCGACCATCGTGCAGGAACTGGTCGATCGTGCGGGATGGGCTTCGGGCAACGCAATGGTGTTTTTTGTAGAGGGAACGGGCCACCGTGATGCTCAAGCCTATGAAGCTGATCCCACCGCTGCGCCTGAATTGCAGGTCACGTATACCGTTGCTAGTGGTACTCTCGTGTCGAGCCGAGTTAGTCTTGGCAGCGATGATGCCGAGGAAACCTTAGCGAGTGGGGCCATGAACACCACAAGCGCTGGGCTTGAAATGGGTGAAGACAACTTCGCTGGTTCCGGCGATTTTCAGCGTGTGGGTCTGCGGTTCAAGAACATGACGATCCCGGCTGGGGCAACCATCACCAGCGCGCGGATTATCTTTACATCGAACAGTAATGCGAGCGATGCCACAAGTTTAACCTTCTCGGCTGAGGCGGCAGACAATCCCACGGCCTTTAGTGTCAGCAACAGCGATTTGTCGAGCCGTACGGCTACAGCAGCCATTGTGGCATGGAGCGGTGTCACGGCGTGGACGAGCAACGCAACGTACGCCTCGCCCGATGTGTCCCCAATCGTGCAGGAACTGGTCGATCGTGCGGGATGGGCGTCGGGCAATGAAATGGTGTTTTTTGTAGAGGGGACGGGACACCGTGAAGCCCGAGCTTTTGACCTAGACCCGGGAGCGGCACCGCTGCTAGAGGTGACGTACACTGCGCCTGCAGCACCCAGCCTGCAAGTGTTGCTGCGGCCCAAAGATGCGCCGGTTACGGTGGAGCCAAGCGGTGGCCGGGTGCGGTACGAGGTGTCGGTGACCAACAACGGGACGACGGCGCTAAGCACGGAACTGTGGGTCGAGGTAACTGGACCAAGCACCTACCGCATGCGTGGGCCACGTACGCTAACGTTGAATCCAGGGCAGACGTGGACCCGGCGCGTCCGGCTGCGTGTACCGGGCCGTGCGCCAGCCGGCACCTACACCGTCACTGCTTCGGCAGGTACCTACCCGGCAGCGGATGATTCGGACCACTTCACCTTCGACAAGCACCGACCTGCCTTGAAAAACAGCCTCGCTGCGCCGCACACCTCGGATGCCGACGATTGGGCCATGCATTTCGATACCATCCCGGAAGCGTCCACCCCTGCTCTGGAAACGCCAACTGCGTTCACCTTGGAGCAGAACTACCCCAACCCTTTCAACCCCACCACGGCGATTGCTTTCACACTCGATGAAGCGGGACCAGCAACACTCACTGTTTACAACATGCTGGGCCAAGCGGTCGCGAACCTAGCTACAGGCTACCACACAGCAGGTCGCCACACCGTCACCTTCGAGGCCACCCACCTTAGTGCAGGCACCTATGTCTACGTACTGCAAACGCCACATGCGCAGCAAACACGCCGGATGGTCCTGCTGAAATAGGCACAGCCTAACGCAGGCGTGCGCATTGGTGTATGCCTACAATGCTGGTATTGGGTTTGGGCGTTATGGATTGAGGCAAGGCCGTGCCTTTGTCAGCCACGAAGTAAGATGTTTACTGGATCAGCGCTGGAGAATTGGCCCTGATTTCAGAATAAAGGAATTCTGTTTGGGTAAAAAAATTAGGCTAAATGTAATTTAAAAGCGCTTTTATTAGGATTAGGTGTAATTTTGTTGGTGTAATTACTTGAGTTTTCCGAATTAGCTTAACTAAGTTTGCGAGACGCACTTGCGTATTGACATAACTTTTTTAGCATACAAGGAGGAAATTTCATGCATACGTTGCGACGCTTAATGGGCCTTGGCGTCCTGCTTTTCGGGGCCTCGTCGGCGATGGCTCAGGAGGCACCTACGCTTGAGGCGGCTATGGCCGCTGCCGAGAGCAGCCAGTTGCACCTCGACTTTGTCTGGACGATGATGGCGGCCATTCTGGTCTTCTTCATGCAGGCGGGTTTCGCTTTGCTGGAGACAGGGTTTACCCGCTCGAAGAATGCCGTGAACATCATCATGAAGAACGTGATGGACGTCTCTGCGGGCGCACTGGTCTTCTTCATGGTCGGCTTCGGGCTGATGTTTGGCACCTCGCTCGGCGGCTGGGTCGGGACCGACGGCTTTTTCTTGGCAGGCCTCGGCGAAGACCCATGGACGTACGCCTTCTTCGTCTTCCAAGCCGTGTTTGCGGCAACAGCGGCGACCATCGTTTCGGGAGCGGTAGCTGAGCGGACGAAGTTTACGGGCTACATCATCTTTTCCGTTGTTATCACGGGCCTCATTTATCCGGTATTTGGCTCGTGGGCATGGGGCAGCTTGTTCAACGGTGATGGCTGGCTCGAAGGCTTGGGCTTCATCGACTTTGCAGGCTCGACGGTCGTGCACTCGGTTGGTGGTTGGGCAGCCTTGGCTGGTGCGCTCGTAGTTGGTCCGCGTGTGGGCAAGTACGACGAGAATGGCAACCCACGCCATATTCCCGGCCATAGCATGCCGTCGGCTGCACTCGGCGTCTTCATCCTCTGGATGGGTTGGTTTGGCTTCAATGCGGGCTCTACGACGGCGGGTTCCACCGACATCGCCCTGATCGCCATCAATACATTCTTGGCGGCTGGCGCTGGGGCAACCGCTGCTATGGCTGTTTCGTGGCTGCGCGGCGGCAAGCCCGACGCTCCAATGACACTCAACGGTGTGCTAGGTGGTCTCGTTGGCATTACAGCGGGTTGCGCTAATCTCACGCCCGGATTTGCCATCCTTACAGGGGCGATTGCCGGCGTGATCGTCATCTATGCCACGCTACTGATTGAGAAATACGTTGACGACCCCGTGGGTGCGATTGCAGTGCACGGGGTGTGTGGCGCATGGGGTACGCTAGCGGCAGGCATGTTCAACACCGGCAACATGTTCGATCCGTCGATCATGGGCGTCCAGTTGTTGGGGATCGCGGCTGCGTTCTTGTGGACGTTCCCGCTCAGCTACTTGCTCTTTACCATTATCAAGAAGACCGTCGGTGTGCGTGTCAATGGCCATCTAGAGCACCTCGGCCTCGACTTGCACGAACACGATAATCAAGCCTATCCCGAATTTCTCCCGACCGACGAACTCGCACTTGAAGAAGTCTAGGTGCGATTGGATAAGGCGACTTCGGTGCAGATGGCCGGACGAGAGAGAACGGTGGTCCCGGCCAACCCCACGATCATTTCTAGCTGCATCGGAGTCGCCTTGTTGATCGACAGTAGTAAAAGGTTGTGCTGCTGTCGCCTAATAACGGGAGTGTCAGGTCTATTGGTCAAAGCTAGTTCATAATATGCATGGCCTGATACTCCCGTTATTTCTTGGAGATCTGCGTCTACGCATGCCGAACGTGCAAGGAACCGGTTTGAATTACTCGGCCCGCAGTGGGTATGTATCAGCTCCCTCGACGAAGTAATACGACCGCTGCTTCTCCGAAGCCATGTGCAGCACTTTGACGATGTTGCGCTGGTCATCGAACGTCTCGAACAGCATCGTATGGTACAGGTTCAAATCGGCGAGGGGGGTCGTGTGCTCGTACTGGATGAGGTACCACCACATATCCTCCTCCTCGCCACTGCCGACAATTTGACCGGTGAGTGGTTGGGCGCCGTGCTTGAGCACAAAGCGCTCTGCAAAGTAGCTAAGGAACAGCGAGTCCGCCGTCGGGCTGATATCCATTGTGTAGCCGGGACGCTTGTGATGCGTGCCGAGTGTTAATTCGAGGTCGTCCGTAAAGAATCGAATGCGAAGTAGCGCTACCTCGCCCTCGACTACCATGCGCCCATAGCTGACGTGGAAATCGTGCTGTGGCTGCTGCGTTTGAGGTGCGTCAGCGAAAGGCAAGAGCAACAAGAGAAGTAGCAAGCGCATGACTTTAAGTTCGCTAGATGATTTGCCGCAGATTTGTACGGCTGAGCACAGATGGGTGTAATGTCATCATAACTATTTGACGATGAGAAAGAGGCTTCCTCCCAACGAATATTTGCCTTTGGGTAGCTTGTCTCTAAATTGCGTAAAGCTCTGCCTAAGTTGGAGTTGCTCATTCAGAGTACCAAGAATGTTTCTGACGTGATGAACTTCCTTAATACTGCCATCTACATAATTATCATTGAGGGGCTCCCAATAAGCATAAACACGATAGGAATCAGGACGTCCTATTTCGAAGATAAAAGTTTGTCCGTCCAGTCCTCTGGGATAGTCTTCGATGGCACTGTCATCAGGTAAAGACTCAATCAGTTCCATCTGAAGTTCATCAAACAATGCATGTGCTGTAGCATGTGGAATGTCGCTGCGCTCGCTTAGTAGTTTTTGCCTCTCTTTGCCCCATCGGCGGTAGAAGCGCGTGACAAAGTTGATAACCTCACCTGTAACTACAGCCTCGCTTTGCTTGCATAGATCTACAAGTTGATAGTTGTTCCAAATTCGGTAGTGCGTGGTACAGCCAGTTGCTGATGTTGAAGCAATATCTAATGCTTTGGTATTGTCGTCGACTATTTGATTCCAAGAAAAGGAAGCCGATTGCCCCATCACCAAATGAGTAATGGATGCTACAAGTAAGAACAAGACGAACGTCCAGACCTTCATGTAGAATCAGCCCTCCATTTTGGTACTCAGCTACAGATACTCTTTCATGATAGGCTGTACCTCATGTACAGTGCAACCATCCGTGCTTGATCTGTAGCAAATCATAATCTTGGATCTATCGGTCGCTTTCCTGCACTTCAGGGGCTTCCCAGACGTTGTTGTCGGTGTTGATGTCGGCGAAGACGGCATCGGGGTCGAGTTCGATCTTGACGACATGTTGGTCGGAGAAGAAGCCTTTGGTGAAGGTCAGTTCGTTGTAGCGCCAGATATCGGCGGGGAGGGTCATGCGTTCGGTGCTTCCATCGGTGTAGGTGACTTCCATTTGCACGGGGAGAAGCATGCGGCCTTCGTTGCTGATGGCGATGCGGTAGTAGTGTGCGCCGCGTTCACTGGTGCCGATGAGCGAGTCCGCGGGCTGGTCGGTCACGCTGGTGATGGCTTGGTCATTGGCAAACGTCGTGTAGAACCAGCCGCGCCAGAAGTAAGCGAGGTCTTCGCCTGCGCCTTCCTCCATCGAGCGGAAGAAGTCCTCCGGTTGCGGATGCTTGAAAGCCCATTTCTCGCTGTACTCGCGGAAGGCTTCATCGAAGATTTCAGGGCTGAGGATCTGTTCGCGGAGCATCACGAGGCCAGCCGCTGGTTTTGCGTAGCCGTTGTTGCCAAAGTCCTTATGGATAAGGTCTGAGTGCGTCAT